>DASXVS010000079.1 GCA_036504095.1 Armatimonadota bacterium
GCCACCAGTTCCCGTTTGGTCGCGAGACTCATCATCTGCCTCATCTTCCTCCGGCCGGTCCCCTGAAGGACCCCAGCCGGTAAGATTCTTAGATGAGGCAACCATCCAACTTAGGTAAGCTTTCTGATGATGCAATGCGCCGCTTGGGTTCTCATGCCGCGCGTACGCTACAATCCCATGGCGCATCGGCGCACACTCTCGAGTTACGGAACCTGCCATGAAATGCATTCCTGCCCTGACAATCCTCCTGGCCTTGACAACCCTCACGGCGCCTCTGGCGGCAAAGCCAGCGCCTCTGGAGCCATCCCCGTTCGGCATCGATGCTCTGAAGCCGCGCTTCGGGAAGGACATGCCGAACATCTGGAAGATTGAGGACGAACTGGCCAACTATCTGGTGGACGCCGGCTTGCGATGGGATCGCGCCTCTATCGACTGGTCCGACGTTCAAACCGCAAAAGACGGCCCTTTCGACTGGACGTTCACGGATCAGATGGTCAAGGTCTATTCTGAGCGGCCGATTTCCGGCTACTGCCTGCTGATGGGGCGCGGACAGTGGCTGACGGCGGAGCCGCATACGGAGGAAGAGCGGGCCGAGTTTGCGAATTACGTGTACGAGGTCGTCAGCCGCTACAAGGACACGTTCAAGGTCTGGGAGATCTGGAATGAGCCCAACATCCCGTCATTCTGGAAGGTTCCCAGCGCCGAAGACTACACATCGCTGCTTAAGGCGGCCTATGCGGCTGCAAAGAAAGCGGACCCAGGCTGCGTCGTTATTGCGGGCGGCACCAGCACGGTGGACATCGGCTGGGTCAGAAAAGTATTGTTCGCGAACGGCGGGTGGGACTACTGTGATGCCGTCGCGATCCACCCGTACTCCATGGGCGGAAGCCCGGCGTCCCAGGGCTTGGGCGAGCTGATTCGCATGACGCGTGCCGCCGCGACGAAGAGCGGCGTCTCGAAGCCGGTCTGGATCACGGAAGTCGGCTATACGACCAACACGGAGCCCGATAACGAACTGCGGCAGGCGGAGAACCTGGTGCAGGAGTACGTAATCGCCCTCAGTGAGGGCGTCCGGAAGACCTTCTGGTTTACGCTGGGCGACTGGTCGGAGCGTTGGGGTATCATCGCGGGCAAGAACAACCAGCCGGACTGGGGATTCACGAGCACGAAGCGCCCGAAGCCGGCGTTTTATGCGGCCAAGCATTTGATAGAGGCGCTTTCCCCGAGCGGCCTGCGTCCGTCGTACCTGGGTTACCTGCCGGACACGGGAAAGGTGTCCGCGATCGCTTTTCTGGCCGACGGTGATCCGAAGAAGCCTGTTCTGGTGGTTTGGGCGCCGTTCGGCGAGCAGGACAGCCTCGAACTGCCCCGAGGAGCGCCGTTGCACGCGCTGAATGCGCACGGCAAGACGGTACCGATTGAGGATTACGTATTGCGCGTCACCGAGGTGCCCGTCATCATCACGGGCTTCAAGCCGGGCGCGCTCAAGGGGGCATCCCCGAAGAACGATGTGTCCCTGCGGAAGCCGGGCGTGAATTTGCTGATCAACCCGTCCATGGAATTGCCGGACGGCGACACCGTATCCTTCTGGGGGCAGGGGAGGTTTCCCGACCAGTCGAAGGACGGCGTGATGGAGTGGGCCGATGAGGGCCGAACGGGTAAACACGCGCTCCGAATCGGCGCCTCGAAAGACGCCGCATGGAACAACGTCCCCATCCCGGTCTGGGACGGCAAGACTTATACTCTGCACGCATGGGTGAAGCCCTCGGAGGCCACAGGCGCGAACACCATCTCCATCGAATGGTACAGCGGCAATATGTGGACCTGGCTGGGCCGGACGGAGTCGGAGAGCGTCACAGGGTCCGGGGGCTGGAGGGAGATCACCGTGAACGGCAAAGCGCCGGCCGACGCGGTGGTGGCAAGGGTGACGATCTCGGGCAAGAACACAACGGGAAGCGTCCTCTGGGACGACGTCACGTTTTCGGAGGGCTGAGGCACCAGGCCCGAGGGCTGAGAGCCCGACACCCGGCACCCGAATCTCGGAACCCTTATGATAAACCTTTACTCACCACGCGCCGTTGCCGCTCTGATGAAACGCCACGGGCTGCGCACCACGCAGGCCCTCGGGCAGCACTTTCTTCTGGACCGCAATGCGCTTGAGCGCATGGTGAACGCGGCGGAACTCACGGGTGAAGAAGCCATTCTGGAGATCGGTCCCGGCCTGGGCGCGATGACCCGCATCCTCTCGGAACGCGCCGCGACCGTGCGCGCCGTGGAAGTGGACGCAGGGTTCATCGGGGTTCTGAAGGAAACGGTGGGGGACCTGCAGAACGTCCGCGTGGACCACGCAGATTTCCTGAAGCTGGACCTGCCTTCGTGGGTTCCGGCGAACCTCAATCCGCTGCCGGCCACCATTGTGGCAAACGTTCCGTACAACATCAGCACGCCCATCCTCGCCTCGCTCCTGGCAACCGGAGCGTATTGGCGCGTGATTGTGCTGCTGGTGCAGAAGGAAGTCGCCGAGCGCATGCGCGCAAAACCGAACACGCCGGAATACGGCAGCCTCAGCGTGTTCGCGCAATTCTATGCGGCCGTTGATATCGCCGGCACGGTGGCGGCGCAGTGCTTCTTCCCGCCTCCTAAGGTTGAGTCCAGCATCATCCGACTGCGACCGCTGGCGGAGCCGCCTGTGGCGGTAAACGACGTCCCGCTCTTCCACCGCATCGTACGGGCATCATTCGGTCAGCGACGCAAGACGCTTCTGAACGCCTTGAGCGCCATGCCGGAGTGGGGGAAGGACGGCGCCCGCGCCGCCCTGGAAACCGCGGGCATTGACTCCAAACGCCGAGGCGAAACCCTCACGATGGCGGAGTTCGCCGCGCTCGCGAATGCGGGTGAAGACGAGACACTATGAGGTAGGTCCGGCGTGAGGCCGAACACGGCCAATGAAGATCGAGTAAGATAGGCGCTATGAACAAACACAACCTGAGCATGGACGCGCTAATAGACCGGTTCGTCGCAACGATCAACAGGTTCCCCCGAGAACCCAGCATCGAAGGCGAGATTCCACCATCCGTGCGGCACGGTGAGGATTTGCTCGGCGTTTTCGACTGGCGCATCACGCCGTGGCCAACTGTGGATTGGATCGTACCACTGGAGCAGAGACTGGGCTTGGCATTGCCTCCCTCGTACCGATCGCTCGTGACGCGGTACGTGTTTCCCGCCTTCGAAGTGGGGCCCTTCCAGATGTCCGCTAACACGCCGGAGGGTACACCATTCTACGAATTCCGAAACAGGGTGTTTAGCGACCAGGCGTTCGTTGACATCCTGCTCCCAGCCGGATATATACCTCTCGGTAACCCGTTTGCGGGCAATTACGACCAGATCTGCTTCGACACGCAACGGCGCAAAGGTGCGGCAGGTGAGTGCCCCATAGTCTGGATTGATCACGAGGAAGTACTGTGCAATGAGAGGATCCGTGTGTTGGAGCAGGTGAGTTCCTCCTTTGAAGCGTTTGCGGAAGGGATTGTACACGCATACGGGTCGTGAGCGGGAGAGGACCCCAGGGCCGCGGAGAAACCCTGGCGATGGCGGAGTTCGCCGCGCTCGCGAACGCGAGAGGTGTGTAGCTTAACAGAAGGGGCGCGGAAGCCATCGGCTCCGCGCCCAAAGGACGTCCGGCGGGACGCCGGAACTACCGTTCCCTACCTGAATGCCGGATGCTGGATGCTGCATCCTGTCCTACGCCACCACGGCGTCGGACTCATCGCGCCTGTCCGCGGGCTCCTCGACGTCATCCCGTTCCCGCGGAACGATATCGACCATATGGAGCGATTCCGGCACGGCCTTGTCCGTGAACAGGACGCCGAAGAGGTGGTCGTACTCGTGCTGGAAGACGCGGGCGGTGAATCCTTCCAGTGATTTGCGGACCTTGCGCCCGTGCTGGTCCAGCCAGGTGGCGGTCACTTTGGTGGCACGCGGCACGTCCCCGTACAGCCGGGGGATGCTCAGACAGCCTTCGTTGCCCAGTTCCTCGCCGGATTGGCGGAGGATGCGCGGGTTGATGACCGTATGCGGTCCGTCGCCAACGTCGTAGACGAAGAGGCGGATCAACTCGCCAATCTGAGGCGCGGCGAGGCCGACACCGTACGCCTCCTCCATCGTCTGGATCATGTCCGCTGCGAGTTGGCGCGTTTCGGGTGTCACGGCGTCCAACTCCTCGGTTTGGGAGCGAAGCGCCGGATGCTGGTATGTCAGTATCTCTCGGTAAGCCATATTACGTTCAGTATACCATGACCCGCGAAGCGGGCGATTCGAGTTCCGAGTTTCGAGTTCCGCGTCGCCGAACTCGGAACTCGGAACACCGCTATCCGGCTTTCAGATTCTCGGGGTTCAGGCCCCACAGGTCGGAAGGGACGAACAGGCCGTCTTTGCGAACGGTTTCACCGTCAATGTGGATCTCGCCGCCGCCGTATTGCTTGCTTTGCACTAACACCATGTCCCAGTGAATCTGGCTGCGGTTCCCGTTGTCGGCGTTCTCGTACGCCTGGCCGGGCGTGAAGTGGATGCTCCCGGCGATTTTCTCGTCGAAGAGAATATCCCGCATGGGCTTGGTGATGAACGGGTTGAACCCGAAACTGAACTCCCCAACATACCGCGCGCCTTCGTCGCTGTCCAGGATGGCATTCAGTGCAAGGGTGTCGCTGCCGGTTGCCTCGACGATCTTCCCGTCCTTGAAGACGAGGCGGATATCGTCGAAGGGTTTGCCCTGATACTCGGTGGGCGCGTTGTAGTGCATCACGCCGTTGACGCTGTCGCGAACGGGCGCCGTGAAGCATTCCCCGTCCGGGATATTGCGGATTCCGTAGCAGGTTATCGTCGGGATCGCGCGGATGCTGAACGTCAGATCCGTATCGCCGGGGCCAAGGATATGAATCTGGTCGGCCCGGTCCATTCGCGCCTTCAACGGTTCCTGGGCGGCGCGCATCTTGTCATAATCCACGCCGATGCAGACGTCGAAATAGAAATCCTCGAAAGCCTCGGTGGACATACCCGCCTGCTGTGCCATAGCGGAAGTGGGCCAGCGAAGGACCACCCAGTTCGTGTTCGGAACGCGGCGGTTGCTGTGGACCTTGCTCCACACGTGCTCGCGATAGAGGCGCATCTTCTCGTCCGGAACGTCGCTCAGTTCGAGCGCGTTGTGAGAGCCTCGCAGTCCAACATAGGCGTTCATCTGTTCCATCAGCGAGAGTTCCCAATCGCCGATAATCCGCATCTGCTGCTCCGAAGCGTTGCGGTACAGGGTTCGCTGGACCCGCTGCTGCCGCGTGATGACAAACGGCAGCGCGTCGGCTCTTGCGATTCGGTTCACCAGCGCGTTTACCATCTCAGGCGGAACGTCCGATGCCTCAATCAGCGTCTTGTCGCCCGGCTTCAGGGCCGTGCTGTGGCCGACTAGGATATCGGCCAATCTCTCAAATCGCGCGTCACTCACGGATGCCCTCCCCTTGCTTTAAATCTATACTACATCAGTCTAGCGTTTTGGCATCGACATCATGGAACGCGACGTTCGATAAGGGTGTCTGTTCTAATGGCTGTCCGGCACAGCCGGGCCGAAACAGTAATGTCTATCAGCAACTTCGAGCGATGGTGTGGATCCCGGTTCGCCGCGATTGTCACGATGATTCTCTTCGTGACGCTGTCGTTGCTTGCCAGCGGTCCGCACCCGTTTGACGATGACACGCTGGGCTCAGCGAACGGCGGAATGGCCATCTGTGCGCCTTCCACGCACTCGGGTGTTCCTTGCCCGCTATGCGATTGGGTTGCCAACGCGGTGGCTTCTCCCGCGATCCTCCTGTCGCCGATGCCGGCCCCGTCCGTCGAGACGATGCGCTATTCGTCCGTCACGGTCGGTGTGCCGCCTTCGGCTCCCGCGCAGCCGGTTGGCCGCGCTCCCCCCGTACGCTTCATTTGAGTTGTTGCACGGCCTTGCGCCGTGACCCCTCCGTTTCGGCCTCGATCTGGCCGGCGTGATTTCGCGCGTCCCTTTGGGCGGCGAGGAGGACTCGATAATGAGGCGATTCGCGATTCTCGCGATTCTGTGCGCGCTCTCGCGCACCACAGCGGCGTGGAGCCAGGATGCTCCACCACCGCCACCGCCCGAGGTAGGCGACGCCACCGTTGCGACGCCGGAAGCACCGCCTCCGGGCCAGGCACAGGACGACAACGCCAGCCTCCGGGCCGAGGTTGCCGCCCTGAAGGCGCAGGTGGCGGCATTGCAGGCCCGCATGGACCAGATGCAGGCCGTCGCTCCCGCGCAACCCGGAGCCGAAGTGGCTCCTCCGCCGGAAACGGCGACCGGGTCCGCGCCAACGGGCGGTGGCAGCGCCCTGCTCTTGCCGGACATTTCGTTCATCGGTACGGCGGTCGGCCACCTGAGCACGGATAAACGTGACCAGGACAGGTCGCGGATATTCCTGGACTCCGCTGAGATCGGAATTCAGTCGTATGTTTACCCCGGCGTGAAGGCCGATGCCTTCATCACTGCGGGTCGGCCGGATTTCAAGATGGCCGTCGAAGAGGCATACGTCACCGCCTTGAATCTCGGCAAGGGACTCAGCGCGCAGGTCGGGAAACGAAAGGTCGCATTCGGGCGAACCAACCAGTTGCACCCGCACTCCTGGCTGTACATCACCCCGCCCAGCGTGCTGCGCAACCTGGTGGCCGATGAGAGCCTCACGGGTCAGGGCGCTACGCTGAGTTACCTGCTTCCAACGAAGGGCGGCCTGTTCGCGCAATTGGACGCCGGCCTGTGGAACAGCCCCGATCCCGCGACGATTCAGCCGGCAGCGACAACGGATATCCGCGTGGGGCCGGGCGCTGCGTTCCAGGATCGTTTCAAGACTCTGCGCCTCTGGACCGGCAGGAATGTAGGCGCTAACGACGAGCTCGAACTTGGCGCCAGCGCCGCCTACGGTAACGGGCAGCCATTCAATCTTGCCGCGGACACCATCGATCACCCGCAGACAACGCTGGCGGGCGCCGACCTGTCGTACCGCCATTACGGCAAGGGCACGGCACGAACCCTTCTGCGCGGCGAATACGTTTGGCGTCGTTCCAAGTCCGACTTGAACACGGATAAAGCCCACGGATTCTACGTCCTGGCGGACCAGCGGGTCAGTCCGTTCCGCGAGTACGGGCTGCGCTACGACTGGAGCCAGTACCCGTTTGCCCCCGGCCTCCACGAAGCATCCGCTTCCGGGATACTAACGCATCAATTGACCGAGCGGACATATCTTCGGCTGCAACTGACACATGGGAATCGGCCCGGCAAGGACGCTTACAACGAAGCGTGGCTGCAATGGGTCTGGGGCCTCGGCCCGCATACGCATAACCTCGAATAAGGATGGATTGAAGATGAAAATGAAAATCGCGCTTCTGGCGCTCACCGTATCGGCATTTGTACCGGTTCCCGCCCGGGCGGCGATGCGGGTTGTCTGCACGCTTCCCGAACTCGCCGCGATTGCGGGCGAGGTGGGCGGGACCCACATATCGGCGATCTCGCTCGCGAAGCCTGATCAGAACTACCACCAGATCGACCCGCGGCCTAGCGACGTCATCCGTGTTCGCGATGCCGAGATACTTGTTCGCGCAGGCATGGATCTGGATATGTGGGTGGACTCTTTGGTCAACGCGGCGCGAAACAGCCGCGTTGAGAAGTCGGGCAAGGGGTACGTTGACGCCTCCCGCCTGATCCGCAAGCTGGAAGTCCCCGGAAGCCAGATTACCGGCGCTTCCGGCGATATCCACGTCTATGGCAACCCCCATTACTGGTTCGATCCGGGCGACGCCAAGGTGATCGCGTACGAAATTGACCTTGCCCTCCGCGAAAATGACCCGAAGAACGCAAAAGCCTATGACGACAACTACCGCAAGTTTGCGTCGGAAATCGACACCCGAATCGCGGCGTGGAAGGCAGAACTCGCTCCGTATCGCGGCCGGAGTGTCGTGGCGTACCACGACGAATGGGTCTATTTCCTGGATCGCTTCGGACTCAAAGCGTTTGCCTACCTGGAGCCCAAGCCCGGTATCCCGCCGAGCGCCAGCCATGTGAACAACCTCATCGGGCGTATGAAAGCGGCGGGCGTGAAAGCTGTCATCGTGCCCAGCATATACCCCGAAGGCTTCTCCGATCTGCTGAAACGGTCCGCGGGGGCGAACGTCGTTCGCGTGCCGTACTCCGTCGGTTCTATGGGTACGACGAACTATTTCAGCTACATGGACAAGATCGTCAACGGCTTCAAGCAGGCTCTGTCAAGGTAGAATCGGAAATCGCGGCAGGGCGGGCGGATACGCTCGCTCTGCCGCGGAGAGGACGCCGAAATGATATCGAACGAAAATGACGCTCCGCTCGTGCGGTTCGTAGACGTAACGCTGGGGTACGGACGCCGTACGGTGATGGCGGGGCTGAACCTTCATCTGGACGCGGGCGGATACGTCGGCATCGTGGGTCCCAACGGCGCCGGCAAGACCACGCTCCTCCGGGCGATTCTAGGAACCCTGAAGCCCCTGTCCGGTGCCGTCGAGTACGGCAAGCGACCGATCCGATTCGGATACGTGCCACAGGCGCAGACGATGGACGAGACCTTCCCCCTTACGGCACTGGACATCGTTCTGATGGGACGCTATTTGAACGTCGGCGTCCTGCATCGCCCCGGGCGAATCGACCGTGTGCGCGCGATGGACGCGCTGGAACAGGTTGGCATCGCGGACCTCGCCGGGCGCATGTTCCGGGAGTTTTCCGGGGGGCAGAGGCAGCGCACGTTGATGGCCCGCGCCCTGGCCTCGGAACCGGACATCCTGGTGCTCGATGAGCCGACAAATGACATGGACGTGGCCGCCGAACACGCGACGATGGACCTCGTGGACCGCCTCCACGCCGATCGCGGCCTTCTGGTGCTGATGGTGAGCCATCTTCTAAATGTCGTGGTTAACCACGTGCATGACCTGGCGATCGTAGGCGCCGGAAAGCGGGATTTCGAAATGGGGAGCGTGGACGATCTGGTGACGCCGGACCACATGGAGGACATCTATGGGATGCGGCTTTCGGTTGGCGAGGTGAACGGAAAACGGGTGGTACTATGAAAGCTCGATCTGCGTTGGGGTGGTTGCTGGCTGTCTGCTTGATGGCGCCCGGCCTGTCGTACGCACAGGGGGCGCCGCCTCCGTCTCCGCCACCCTCCGAGGCCGCTTCCGCGCCGGCTTCCACGCCTCCTCCTCCGCCCGCTGAGGCGGCGGCCCCCACCGCGCCGGTTGCCAAGCCCCAACCCGTGGCCACCCATCCCGCCGCCAAAGTCGCTTTGCCCCGGGACAAGCCCGCCACGCCGGGCCAGTCCTCGCCGGCACCGTCCGCGAAGCCGGTCGAGATGCCAAAATCCGCGCCCCCGGTTCGCATGTCTCAGCCACCGGCCAACAGCCCAGGCGCCGCGCCGGTTTTAACGGACGCCGCGGCGGATCAGCCGATAGCGTTGCCCGCGCCGCCGTCCATCGCTTCGGTATTCGCTCCGTCATTCATGCGCTGGGCCCTGCTTGCCGGTCTGCTTGTCGCAGGTACATGCGCCTACGTCGGTGTTTACGTGGTGCTGAAGCGCATCGTTTTTGTCGGAGTCGCACTGGCGGAAGTCAGTTCGGCGGGAGTCGCGCTGGCGCTATTGGTGGGTTTCAACCCGTTCATTGGCGCGGTCGCTCTCATGTTCGTGGGAATTGGCCTGTTCTCAGTGCGCTGGTCGCCGCGCAAGGTGTCGCAGGAAGCGTTCATCGGCATCGGCTGGGCGGTTGCCTCCGCGCTCGGCGTGATCCTGATCGCGAAGAGCGCGCAGGGCGAAGCCCATATGCACGACCTCCTGTTCGGCAACATCCTCACAGTGGACCCCGTCGATGTCCGCCACACGGCCATCGGAATGGCTGCCGTGCTGCTGATCCATGCCTTGTTCTCAAAGGAGTTTTTGTTCGTTTCCTTCGATGCGGACACGGCCAACGCGATGGGCTACCGGGCGAGGGCGTGGGACATGCTGCTGTATGCCACCATCGGGCTGGCGATTGCCTTCTCGATCCATACCGTCGGGGTGTTGCTCGCGTTCAGCGCGCTGGTTCTACCCGCGGTGACGGCGCTGCTTCTCACTCACCGAATGAAAAGCGCGCTCATCGCTTCCGTGCTCCTGGGCCTTATCCCGGTGCCCATCGGGCTCTATCTATCGTTCGCGAGGGATCTGCCGTCTTCCGCGACCATCGTCGCGATCATGTTCGCCTTCCTGCTGGCGCTGGGAGCATTCTCGAGGCTGCGTTCGAGATACGGCGCACACTAGCGTCGCAAGTGGAACTGGTCTGCGTGCGTCACAGCGTACCGGTAGTCCTCAACGGTATCGATATCGGCGGCCATCTCGGGCCGCGCATTGCGCACCGCGACGCCACGGCAGCGAAGGATAGCCGTGCATCGCCGCTCGATGTCTTCAACGCGGAGGCGCCGGGTCAGGTACCGGAGGACGAACAACGGGCCGAGCAGGCGCGCCATGGTGAATTCGCTCTTGCGCGCAGCGAATACCTGCCGGATACGGAGATGGTTTCGACGGACGGCATTCGGGTCGAGCAGGAACCCGCACGCCATGGTCCATTGCCCGTCGGCGAGCGGAGCGAATGTGGCGGGGCTGTCCGGGAAGCGCTCGGTGAACGCTTCACAACGAAGTATGGGGACGCAGATCTCACCGGACGGTGGGCACGCTTCAACAAAGGCTCGGACGGCATCGGCCGTCAGAAACGGCAAGTCGGTCGTCACTACGATAACACGCAGTGACGCGCCGCCCTGGGCTTCCAGCCAGTCGATCCCACGCAGGATGTTATCCGGTCCGCAATCGCCGTCCGGAAGCACTGCGTCGGCGCCCCGTGTGGCCGGATGCAGCGCCAGCTCCGAAGGGCCCACCACCACGATGCGGTCCACGATTCCCGTGGCTCGGAGGGTCGCCACAGTTCGTTCCAGAACCGTCTGACCACCGATGCGAATCAGCGCTTTGATGGAAACACCCGCTTCATCGGCGAACGCTCCGTTGAGTCGGCCACCCGCCGGCAGGATGACATCCAGCATTCGGGAGGTCATATACGGCTCCCCTCGCGTTTGGCCAAACCGGCAATGTAACAAGCCAGCGTCCCAAACACCGCCGTGGCCGCGAAGCCGAGGAACCACAACACCAACTGCGCGACATACGGATTCATTTCCAACACGTTTTCCATCTCAATCCTCCTTCACGGCGTGCGCCGTTCAACGTCTTCCATATCAATTGTCTCCTATCCGCGCGGCCGCGTCCTGATACCTTGGGCCCGATGCGGAGCGGGGCAAGGTACCGGGTTTGCGGTACCGTGCCGGTTGCCGAAGGCCGGGGGAGGGGGGTAGAATAAGCGCGGCTGCCCGGATGGCTGACAGATTCAGCATCACGCGGACATTTCTCGGAACCCATTGCGCTCCGGCGCGTCCCTATACCTAGAAGACTCATCTTGCAGACGACCGCATACGGCGATGTAACGGACGCTGAGTTGGTGCGCAGGTGCAAAGCGGGTGACCATCGAGCCTACGAATTGCTCTTTGGACGCCACCACCGGCGCATCTACTCTATCGTATTTGGCATGCTTCGCAACGACGCAGACGCGTCGGACGCGACGCAGGAAGCGTTCGTTCGGGCGTTCCGGTCGCTGGACCGCTTGGAGGCGGAGGGAGCATACGGCGGTTGGCTGGCACAGATAGCGGTCAATGTATGCCGGGACATATTGAAGCGTCCGCGCATCGTGTCGAGGTCTCTCGACGAGCCGATGACGGACACGGAATCCGAGTACAAACTGGAGATTCCGGACTGGACGGATAGTCCCGAACGGACCTCGATCAACCAGGAACTAAAGGATGTGGTGAACCGTGCAATCGGTACGCTTTCAGACGATCACAGAGCGGTGATCACGCTGCACCACATTGAAGGGATAGACGTTCTGGAGATCGCCGAGATTTTAGGCGTGAGCGAAGGGACCGTCAAGTCCCGGTTGAGCCGCGCCCGCAGTGAATTGCGGCGCAAGTTGGGGCATTACGTGGATTTTGACGATTAGCGGGGTCCTGCACCCTGCACGGGAAGCCTCCCTAGATAGGGGGCGCTTCCGGAATGGTGGAACGAACAATGGACTGTGAGCACGTACTGAATTCGATGTCCGATTACTCGGTGGGCCTTCTGGACCCGGTTTCCGCGAACGAGTATGCCGTTCACATTGCTTCCTGCGCTCAATGCGCCGCTGAAGCGCGGCGTTACGAACGCTGCACGGTCTTGCTGGATCATATGCCCCGCCGCAAAGCTCCCGCTGACCTGTGGCTCGGCGTGCGGGCCAGGATCGAACTGGAAAGCTCGCTGGCTTCATACTCGATGCCGGTGACCCCGGTTCGCCCCGTTCGCGCGTGGCTTTCGGGCGCTGCGGCGGCCGTCGGGGGATTCGCATGCGCGCTTGCCCTGCTGTTGAACGCCGGCTCGGTGAGCTCCGTGAGCGGCGCGTCTATCGCGTCCGCATCACCGGCCACCGTCTCGGTGAGTATGCGAAACGGGGTTGATAACGAGTCACCGGTCGCCGATGCGGCATCATCTGTAGCCGTGGACGCCGCATCTGTCCGGCCATTGCCGGATCTCAGCGTTTCGCTGGCGCGTTTCGCACCGGATCACGCCGCGCAGCCCGTATTCCTCTCCACAGGGGATGCCTTGCGGTGAAGTTCGCCCTGCCGGCGCTCTGCGCGGCTGCGATCGCCGTGGCGGGCTGCTCACGGGTCGCACAACCAGACGGTCTCACTATCCTCGCCCGGTACCACGGCGCCGACGAAACCTCTTCGTACACCGTCAACGAAATGAACGTTGCGGTCATGGCGATACCGCGACCTGATTTTAATGGTCGTGGCGTTGTCGGTCCCGTCTCCACACTTCTCCATCGTACGCACGTTGGCCCCGACCAGTGGCGGTATGATGTAATCAGCACTGAAGGTCCGGCGGCGGCCGGCGGCATGGTGCAGGCGCGCAACGGCCAGACCGGCTGGCGCTATGTTCCGGCGGCCCACCGCATCGAACTGCTCACTTTTCCATCGAAGGATGTTGGCGCCCTCGATTGGATGGCGCTGATCCTAAACAACTACCACGTAGAGGGGGTGCGTTCCGACACGGTGGCAAACACCCCGGCCTGGTATCTGGAAGTGCGGCCGAAGAATCCTGGACGACCGATGAAACGGTTGTGGGTGGACAAAGAAACCTATCTGCCCCTTCGCCAGGAACTGTGGAGTGCCGACGGACGGCTCGTGAGCGCAACACAGGCCGTAGAGCGACCCCAACCCATCCCCGCCGGCGACCTCGCGCTACTGAAGCCGCCGGCAGCCAGCGATCTGACCGTTGTCCAGTGGAACAAAGACTATCGCCTCCCCGAAACTGAGATCGCCGCGGCGCTCGGGTTCCCGTTGGCCCGCCTTCCCCAGGTGCCGCGCGGATTTGCCCCGGTGGGAACGTATCTCTCCATCCTCCCGGACACATTTGGCGCGTGCGCCAGATGGGAACTAACGGATGGCATCGCGACGCTCAACGTGTTTCAGACGCGGAAGGACCTCGGCGCCTCTATGCAGGAAGACGTTCCGGGCGACGTCAACGGGCCGGCGGAATCGGCCGAACGCGGCCCCTATCATTTCCTGGTTGCGGGCAACCTTCGCCGCAAGGAACTCCGGCGCATTGCCGATGATATCAGTGTTGGACCACGCTGAGTTTCACACCTGCCTGAATGCGCGATGGCTTCGCGACGATGCTGCGCTGTCAAATCCGGCTCCTTGTCCAACCACCCGAAAGGGTGGCATAATCTGAAGATACGGCTGTACTACGCTGCCAAATCGGCACAGGAGGTAACGGAATGAACGTGACTGTGAAGGGCCGGGGCGTTGAAGTGACCCCCGCAATGCGGGACTATGCGCAGAAGAAGCTGAACAAAGTCTCCGAGTTTGATTCCGGGCTCCGAACCGCGGAAGTTACCTACAAGCTGGACCACAGTGTTCATAAGGTCGAAGTCATGCTCACGGGCGACGGCGTTCGGCTTCGCGCTGAAGAGCGCCGTCCGGATCTGTACGAGGCGATGGACGTCGTTGTTGAGAAACTGGAACAACAGGCACGGAAACACCACCGGCGCCTGATAGATCGAAACCGCCACCAACTGGAGAAACCCGCCTCCCATGCCGCCGAACCGGAAGCCGCCGTTGCCGCGGATGAAGTGGACGGCGCCGGCTCGGGTGTGCGTATCACCCGCAGAAAGCGCTTCGCGATGAAGCCGATGTCCGCCATTGACGCCGCCATCGAAATGGAGATGATGGGCCACGAGTTCTTCGTCTTCCGCAACACCAGCGGCGACGTGAACGTGGTCTACCGCCGCGACGATACAACCATCGGCCTCATCGAAGTCGGCGAGTAGCCGCGGCTGAGGTGATGGGGAAATGAGGAAACGGGGAAATGGCCAGGCGCCATTTCCCCGTTTCCTCATTTTTATCTGCACCGTGACGTGCCGCGTCACGGTTGATGTGTGCATTCACACCTCCGCTTTACATCGGAGGCGTTTTGCGCTTAGAATATCGCCGGGAGTATGACGCCTGCTGTTGATGCGCCCTCGCGTGCCACGGGTGATTCCCTCGCTCCCTAAGGAGATTATCATGCGTGTAGGAGTTTTGACGGGTGGCGGCGACTGCCCCGGCCTGAACCCGGCCATCCGCGGCGCCGTTGTTCGCGGTTTGTCTTTCGGTTGGGAAATGGTCGGCTTCGAAGAAGGTTGGCGTGGATGGCTGCAGGGCATGCAGATTCCTCTGACCCTCGAGGTCGTTGATGACATCATCCGCCGTGGTGGAACGATCCTCGGGAGCAGCCGGACCAACCCATACAAGGAAGCCGAAACCGCCCAGCTGGCGGTTGAACAGTTCGAGAACCTGGGCATCGACGCGCTCATCGCCATCGGCGGTGACGACACACTAGGCGTTGCCAACAAGCTTTACAAGGCCGGCAAAAAGACCGTCGGCGTGCCGAAAACGATGGACAATGACCTGTCGGAAACCGACTACACGTTCGGGTTCGACAGCGCCGTCGCCGTCTGCACCGAAAACATCGACCGCCTGCATGATACCGCCCTCAGCCATCGCCGCTGCATCGTTGTCGAGGTCATGGGCCGGCACGCGGGCTGGGTTGCCATGTACGCCGGCATCTCCGGCAACGCAGACTGGATCCTCATCCCCGAGAAGCAGCCCACCGAAGCCAGCCTCAAGGATATGATCGACCACCTGCTGGCCCAGCGCGCCCGCGGCCGCAAGCACAACATCGTCGTCGTCTCCGAAGGCGTCAGCCTGCCGCATTGGGACGTCCAGGACAGCAAGGTCGACTCGTTCGGCCATGCGATCCTGAAAGAACGCGGAATCGCCAGCGCCCTGGAAGACTACATCACAAAGGCCACTAAGGACCGCGGTACGCCCATCGAGACAAAGTCCGTAACATTCGGTCACATCGTCCGCGGCGGCGCCCCGACTCCGTTCGACCGAATCCTCGGCACCCGCGTTGGTGTGAAGGCGGCCGAAATGGTGAAGGCGGGCGAGTTCGGCAAGATGGCCGCCCTCCATGGCCTCGACGTTGTCGCGGTGGACCTCGACGCGGCCGTCGGTGTGAACAAACAGGTTCCGCCGGAGTGGTGGGACATGGCTTCGTTGTTCTTCAAGTAAAAGCAGCAGAAAACCACAAAGGCACAAAGGCACAAAGAGTAATCGCTTTGTGTCTTTGTGCCTTTGTGGTTAGCATAAGGAACGGAGATGATGACTTGAACGAACACTATCGCGAGATACTGCGCGGGATCGGGGAAGACCCGGACCGCGAAGGATTGCTGAAAACGCCGGAACGCGCGGCGGAGGCGATGGCATTTCTGACGGCCGGTTACGCTGAGAACCCGGATGCGTTGATCCGTGATGCGGTGATCGAAGAGTCCTCCAACGATCTTGTGCTCGTCCGCTCGATCGAGTTCCACAGCCTCTGCGAGCACCATCTGCTCCCGTTCTTCGGGCACGCCCACGTAGCCTATCTGCCGCAGGGTCGCATCGTCGGTCTCAGCAAGGTCGCGCGATTGGTGGACGCGCTGGCCCGTCGCCTGCAGGTCCAGGAGCGGATGACGAGGCAGATCGCCGAGGCGCTGGAGTCGGCGCTTGAACCGCGGGGTGTGGCCGTCGTGGTGGAGGCGCGTCACCTCTGTATGACGATGCGGGGCGTTCAGAAACACGACGCCTTGATGGTGACCAGCCACCTCTCCGGCGTATTCCGCGACGACGCCAAATCCCTCGCCGAGTTCTACTCGCTGATAGGCCGCTGAGGAGGCAACGTGAAGATTCACGCCGCTATCTTCGCTTTCGCCATCATTTCGCCGGCATGGACCGCCTTGCCGCCCGGCGCCTGGGCGCCCCCTCGCGTGCTCTGTAATATCGCGGATGCGCGCATCACCGAGGCCAGCGGAATCGTGGAGAGCCGGCGCAATCCGGGTATCGTCTACGTCCACAACGACAGCGGGGATTCCGCGCGCTTTTTCGCCGTTGGCCGGGACGGAAAGACCCGTTTCGTGGTGACGGTTCGCAATGCGGCCAATACCGACTGGGAGGACATCGCGGCCACGCGGGATTCCACGGGCGCGCCGGTGGTCTTCCTGGCCGATATCGGGGACAACGAGCAGACCCGCGACGTGCTGACTATCTACCAGGTGGTGGACCCGGCGGCGCCGAAAGGCCCGGCGGGCGCCACGGTGGGCGTGGAGGCGCGGGCCATCCGGTTCCGGTATCCGAACGGGCATCACGACGCGGAGACGCTCCTCGCGGAACCTGCGGCCAGAGCGCTGTACGTGGTGACGAAGACGCGCAAGCAGGAGCCGTCGGAGATCTTCCGGCTGGATCCACGAGCCCCCGGCGTGCAGACGGCCGTTAAGGTCGGCGAACTGCGCTTTTCCGACCCGCTTCCGATCTACACTGGTATGGCGACCGGCGGCGATATCTCGCCGGACGGCTCGCGCGTGGTGGTGCGTACCTACCAGTGTGCCTACGAGTGGCCGGTCGCGCGTGGGGAGAGCGTTGAGCGGGCATTAAGAGCGAAACCACGGGTAACGGTGCTGGCGCTGGAGAATCAGGGGGAAGCCATCTGCTATGGCCTCGGCGGCAAGACCCTGTTCACGACAAGCGAGCAGTGCCCGACCCCCATCTATGTGTATCAATGGAGAATGGATAAGCGCAATGTACGATGATTCTGATGACCGGGTGGCAATTGTAACTGGAGCGGGACGTGGAATTGGGCGCGCGACGGCGCTGGCGTTGAGCAAGGCGGGCTTCACGGTCGTGGCGATGGCGCGGACTGATACCGACCTCGTGACGCTGTGCGACGAGGCGCTCGACGGCACGGTGGTTATGCACGTTGGAAGCGTAACTCACGACCGGGATGTCCACATGGCCTTCAAAACAGCCTCCGTTCTCGGAGACCTGTCGGTGGTCGTGAACGCCGCCGGATCGGCCTGGTTTGGGCCCACAACCGACTGCGGGCTGGACGATTGGCGCTCGGTCGTTCAGACCAACCTCACCGGCACCTTCTTCTGCTGTCGCGAGGCGCTTCGGACGATGGGGGACACGGGCCACATCATCAATATCGCGAGCGTGGCCGGGCACCAGGGGCTTCCCAACAGCGCGGCCTACTGCGCCTCCAAATGGGGTGTGGTGGGGCTGACGAAATCGCTCGCCGCCGAGGTACGCGCATCGGGCCGCCACGGGATCCATTTCACGCTCTTGAGCCCCGGCAGCACGGATACGCCGCTCTGGGACGCGCTGGACGACTCGCCCGACACGGCCGACATGCTGCAACCGGATGACGTCGCCAACGCGATCCTGAGCATCGTCACCCAGCCCCCGAACATTTCCGTGGACGAAATGATGCTGATGCCCGCCAAAGGCATACTGCCGTTCAAGCGGTGACCCATCGCTCGCGAATGACCACAAAGGCACAAAGGTCGAACTCAGAACTCAGAACGAGGAATGATGAACGACGGATGACCCGGAAGTAGCGCCGCCGCGCGCCTCATGCGACGTTGGAATCTGGATTCCAGACGTTGGGCTATGGAGTGCGTGAATCCTTCACGTCGATGTGGATCTGCGCCACGGTCCTCCTCGCTACGTGGCCATCACAATACAACACGTTGTCCCGGCCAGTGCACGTCGACCAGTCATCGGTCGGCAGGTAATGGTCGTGCCAAGGGCGGTCTTCCATGCACAACACGGCCAATGCGGGTTTCCGGACCCTTGGAACCAGATCGCCCACGAGGCCGTCGGAAAATCCGCGACCGTAATAGTCGTAACTGGCGATTCGGATGGCATAGAACGGCTTGGAGGTCCGGTGCAATCCAAATGGACCCTTCGGAAAAGTCTCGCCAATATCGCTTGGGCACTGCCAGATATGCGCGTCACGAACGTAGTCTTGTAGCGCTTCAGGCAGGGATGGGTGAAGGTTATCGAATACCACTGCGTCAACGCGCCAAGCCCAGGGATAGGCGCCCTCCCAATCGTTCCGGTAACAGTCTACTGCCATGCCAATCTGACGCAGGTTGCCCGCGCAATATGCCCACCTGGCCTTGGTCCTCGCCTTCGTGAATACGGGCAACAGGAGGCCCGCGATGATGGCGATGATGGCTATCGCCACGAGCAACTCGATAAGAGTAAATGCCGTCGATCGATGGTGGGACGCAACGCGCAGGGTGATGCGTGTATGCGAAATGCGTCGGACCGATACACGCAAATGTCTGCCCCGCATCGTGCGAAACCCCTTTGCACTTGAAGACGAGATTGGTCGTTGCCCAGGAAGGTAGTTACGCCGGTTCGCCTTTGAGCCGGTGAATGGGACGAGAACGTGGTCACGATCACTCGTCCGCTTGTTGGACGATGTCCGTTCGCTGTGGGTTCCTCGGCGGAGTCCGGATTCTGAATTCTGCACTCCGACTTCTGAATTACGCTTTGTGCCTTCGTGGTTATCGCGTACTTCCCGCCGCCAGGAACCGCGCGAAGTAGTCTTTCTTGGAAACGGTGTCGTTGTGGGCCAGGTCCAGCGTGTGGATGAACAGCACGCTCCGCGCCTTGAGGTCGGCATCCTTCCATTCGCCGTCCAACGTCACCTTGTACTTCACCCCGCGGCCCTGGAGCATAGACATCAGAATCACGTTGGCGGACGCCAGATGCTCCGTGAAGAGGCTGATGAGGCGCCGCCCGTGCCCGCGTTTCGCCCATTCCGCGAAGCCCTCCAGATTGCCGTAGGAGGCGTCGAACAGAACAACGTCCCTGATGTTGTCCGCCAGGCCCCCGCGCTGCAGGATGGCGCTCGTAACGTTGTACCCGCCGCTGTGAGCGGTGAGGGTGACGCGGCCAATCTTCTCTGTCGTCAGCTTTCCCGCACCGTGCAGGTAGGCTGCAACCTCGCGCAGCAGCGCCTCGAAACCGCCTGCGTCCAGTTCGAGGTGGCCGTCGCCGGAATCCGTGGCGTCCTTTGGCCCCTGCGGCACGAGGAGGATCGCGTTCATGCCGCTTTGCACGAATTCCTTCCTCAGGTTGTACTCCTCAAACACCTGCGACACGTGGTTCATATGCCCGTGGAAATGGACCACGAAGTCGGTCGCCTCGCCGGGTTTGAGTCCGGCGGGGATGAAGATGCCGACGGTGCTGTCGGAGTAGTGTGTCGCAGCGTCGAAGGCCTTTCCATTGACCGTATACCCGTTCTCCCGGCTCCTGTGGGGGTAGGGGGCATTTGCGAACGAACGCAGGATGAGTTCGCCCTCGGGCGTCTTCTGAGCGGCGGCGGGGAGCACGGCCATCAGTCCGAGCGCGGCAACCGCCATTGCGGCAAACGATGTCATAGGGTGTCTCCTTCGGTTATCTCGATATCAGCATCGCTACAGCGTGGGCGGCGAGGCCGGCGCCGGCGCCGAGATCGCCGAGCCCCTCGGCGGTGGTCGCCTTGATGCCGACGGCATCCTCCGCGATTCCCAGGACGCGCGCGATGTTGGCTTTCATCGCGGCGGTGTGGGGACCGACTTTCGGGCGTTCCGCGATCACTGTGATATCCACGTTGCCGGTGCGGTATCCGGCCGACCCGACGCGCGTCACCACCTCGGCGAGAAGGTCCATGCTGGAAGCCCCCCGCCACTGCTCGTCCGTGTTGGGAAACAGGTGGCCGATATCGGGCAGCCCCGCCGCGCCTAGCAGGGCGTCCATCACGGCGTGCAGCACGGCGTCCGCATCCGAATGGCCAAGAAGGCCGTAATCGAGGCCGAAATCCACGCCGCCCAGGACCATTCTCCGGCCCTGTTCGAACCGGTGCACGTCGTAGCCGTATCCAATGCGAGGTAAATTCAAAGAGCCCCCTCCCCGCGAACGCAGGATGGCCTCCGCCAGCGCAAGGTCGTCCGGTGTGGTGATTTTCATGTTCAGGGGAGATGCCTTCACGAGGTGCACCGGGTACCCGGCGCTCTGCAGTAGAGCGGCCTCATCGGTGAACTGCGCGCCGGTACTCGTGGCGGCCTCGTATGCGTGGCGCAGATCGGCCGTACGGCAGCATTGGGGGGTCTGGGTGGCCCACAGTTGGCTCCGGTCCACCGTCTCATGCACCAACCCGTCCGGAGCGCGCTTCAGCGTATCGGCCACCGGTATCGCGGCGACGCCGGTCCCGCAATCGACGACGCTGCGAATACACCGGGCGATCGTTCCGGCATCGATCAGTGGCCGCGCCGCATCGTGGACCGCCACGATAGGTGACTCCACGATGGCCAAGGCGTTTTTCACCGAATCCTGGCGAGTCTCGCCGCCTTCAACGATTCGACAGGGGATCTTCAGGCCGGAGCGGAGTTGCGCGACGCTCTCCATATCGCTCGGGGAGACTGCCACAACGATGGCTTCAACGCAACCGCTGGCGGCGATGGCATCAAGCGTGCGGCGCAGAATGGGGCGCCCCAGCAAAGGCTCAAGCACTTTGTTGCGGGGCGCCCCGAACCGCGAACCACGGCCCGCCGCAGGGACGATAGCCGTAACGCCGGCGCCTATTTCTCCAACGTCAATTGCAGCATCTCCACGTTTGCGTCTACGTTGTTCGCCATCATGCGCGGATGGGTGTCCACGATGAGTGACTTGCCGGGTGTGAATGTATAGGACAACGTCAGGTTGGTGGTCTCGTCGTTGCCGTCGGGCAGCGTCCGCTGGCGCTGCGTGAAGACGGTGGCCTTGACCACACCGTTGGCGTCCGGCGCATTGGCCGTGATTGTCACGCTTACCGTGTCCAGATCTGCCCTGTATCGGAACACCGCCTGATTCTCCTTGCCGGAGATGACAGCCGGTTTCAGTTTGGCGTAAGCGAAGGAGCGCTCGGCGCCGCTGTTCGTTGTCTTCATCAGCAGGACTTCCGGCTGAAACGTTGTCGGCGTAGCGGCGAGGCAGCCTGCCGCCGCGGCCGCAAGGATCATGGCCGCAAGAACGCTGCGGAGTCTTTTCACGAATTCTCCTCCCGAATGGCCTTACTCGATCGTGAGCATGCCCTTATCTGCCAGGGCGCGGCAGAACCCAAGCACGTCCTGTTCCGCTTCTTCGCGGTCGACATCGAATTCCTCAACAACGAGGTCAAGAATCTCGCTGACGGTGAGCGTGCCGTCCGCCAGTTCCCAGATACGCGTGCCCACGGGGTTCAGCGAGTGCATTACGCTTTCTTGCGGCGTGACGATGACGGCTCCGTCTTCGAAAATGCGCCATGCGGCATCAGGGTCACGGGTGATGTAGCGATCAAGGTCAAGCATGTTCAAACAGCCTCCAGAAAGTATTATCGGGCAGGAAATGCATCTTGTTTGCGGGCACGCGGCCCACGATATCGGCAATTCGGTCAACGGCGGCGTTGACCAGGTGTCTCTCGTGTGCGAAAAACAGAACGCAGGGCATGAGCGCCTTCAGGGCGGTCTTCGGCGTAATGGGCTCCAGATACACGGTGGAATCCTTCACCAGGTTGTTGAGCCCCGCCAGCAGAGCGCTCACATTATCACCGTTTTTCTGCAATTCTCCCCAGAACGGGGTCCCATAGGCGCGGTAATTATCACCGTCTTTGCGCAGGATGGTCAACTCGTCGCTGAGTATTTGTCTCGGAGCGGACAGGCGCGCGGTTGTTGTCTTGCCCGCACCCGAAACACCGAAAAACAAATAAGCGTTTCCATTACTCACAACGGAAGCGCCGTGAATCATGGCGCCCTCCAGGTCCAGCAGGTGGGTGGTGAAGAACACGCGAAGGCACGAGTCGAACGAGTACATGTTAGGAGCGCAGGACCCATCGATGGTCCTCGCTTCCTTGCTGACGTCCATATGGAAGTCGCGCCGCTCGTAATGGAAGCCCGCGTCGGTGGTCGTGACGCGCGGCTGGTCCTCACCGACGGTGGTGATTCCGCGTTCCGTGTCCACCGTCATGGTGAATCCGTCCACCTCGGGCGTCACAAAACCTTCGTAGCGGTCGGCGATCTGTGCGATCAGTTCGGGATTCTCGGAGTTTATGGTCAGGCCGACTCCGGCAATTTCAAGATTAATGGTTTGCATAGAATATGGCTGTGCTGCTCCTGGTTATAGTTCCTTGCGCGTCACCTTGAGCTTGGGGCCGCGCGTCCCCATGCCGGTGTAATGGCTCGCGAAATCCTGCGCCACGGAACCGGTGTCTTCCACGAATCCAAGCTTGGCCGCCAACCGCAGTGACGGGGTGTTCTGCTCAAACGCGGCGTATCGGATTTCCTGCACCCCGCGCTTCGCGGCATCCTCCAGGCCGGCCCGCACCATGCGTTCCGCGAGCCCGCAGCCTCGTGCGGTCATCTTGACGTAAACGCTCATCACCCACCAGCCGGCGGCCATTGGGCCGTCGTCACCCAGCGGCCCCACAACGGCGTGCCCTGAAACGAAATCATCGACAACCGCGACCCAGAGAACGGCGCCCGCCTTGCGGGTTCCCTCCAGCATTTGCCGCGCCTGGCTGCGCACGTGGTCCATGTCGATGCCCCCCATCGGCGAATGGAGCGCCGCCTGTTCGCCGAACAGCATCGCCAGGCCGTCGATATCGTCCACCGTCGCCTCACGGACGACGATCACGCCCACGCGCGCCCGTCGCCGAGCGCGCCACGCCGGCAGCGCCGCCAATGCCGCAAGCAGCCGTCTGCGAAACAACAGGGCCCTCACGAAGGCTGTCGAGTACGGCGCCGAAATCCGCGCCATCGCGGCGCCCAGGCGCCTTCGCGCAGGGGTGCGAAGATCGATGAATCGCCCGCGGCGGTCCAGCCCGATCACCTGTCCCAGTATGTCTTCGGCCTGAACCGGCGGATCGGGAACGAGCAGCGTATCGCCTTTCACAATCCATTGTTTCGCCGGGCCGGAACGAATCGCCAACACCCGGTGCGCGAACAGCCGTGTCTCGCGCGTCGTCAGGATGATGTCGCCCACCTGGATGGAATCGGGATCAACGCTCACAACCCGGCACCGGTCTCCCGCACGGATCGAGGGGAACATGGACAGACCGGTGAGATCCAGCGTCATCGGCGCTACGGTCAGCGCTTTTCGCAAGAGATCGATCTTGGCCGGATTCAGGGATGTGGCGGGGCGTTGAGCCATACATTCAAGCGCGGACATTGGACGAAAACAGTATATGCGGCAAGGCGGGCAGGGAGTCTAACCGCCCGCCTCGCGGAAAGGGTCTGATTCTCCACCGCGGGCAGCGCCTCTGGCGGGAATCCGCCCTATATCGGGAACGCGTAAAGCCAACCGTTGGTATTGCCCGCGACGACGACGTCACCCGCGCCCGTCCCGGTGAGGCATGGCGCGGCCGTGAACATGCCCGGCAGCGCCATGGAACCCGCGTCGAACGTGCGCCACGTGCCCCCTGGATCGGCTGCGCCGCTGCCCCGCTTCAGAGCGTAAAGCCTGCCGTCCGTGCCCCCTATATAGATGACCCCGTTCAGCGCGATCGGTGACGAAGTAAACTCCTTCACCCCGTACGGTTTGAGGGGAAAATCGCTCAAGGCGGCGCCGGACGAAGCGCTGACGGCCGCAATCGAGTGGTTGTCCATTCCGAACGAGACGATGCCGGAGTTTCCATCCGCCCACGGCGACGTGCCGATATTGAACGGCATAGCGACGCCGGCGGCGGGCCATCCGTTCGCAGTGCCGCCGTTGCTGGCGTTCAAGGCCACGACCGAACCGGCCGCGGTGGTCACGTAGACGCTGTTATTGGTGGTCAACACAAAAGGAGCCGATGGGATTGGGCTGCCGCTGTCCTTCTGCCACAGAACCGTCAGAAGATCGCCTGTTACGCAACGCACTTTGCCGTCCGCGCTGGTCAACCATACATGCCCGTAGTCGGGCGCCGCCACCTGCGAGGTGATGGCGCCGAACACCGTCGGGAAGGTCCTGAGGAGCTCGCCCGTGCTCTGGCTGTACGAGTAGAGGCGGCCGTTGTCCGAGCCTATCAGAAGCATTCCATCCGCGGTGGGCGCGGGCGGGCATTGCAGATTGCCGCTGTTTGGCACCGTAACGGTCCATTTCAAAGCGCCGGTCAGGCGGTCCATGGCCACCATTTTCCCGGCAATGGTGACCGCGTAGACCGTGTCATCGTACACTGACGGACGGGCCTTTACCGCGGCGCCGAGGCCGCCGGAAGGGGGGTAACGCCATTTCACTACACCGGGCGTAAACCCCGATTGCGCGGTTGCCGGGATGCCGTACACCACTCCCGCGTCCGTTGCCGCATAGACCCACCCGCCGCTTGAGGACGGCGCCGAGTTGACGGGCGATCCCAATTTGACCGACCAGGTTCGCGGGAGCGGAACCGGCGACCACGTTCCGGAAGGCGCCGCCACAGCTGTGTTGTAGGTGGGCGTTACGTGGAAGTAATCGCAGATGCCTTCGTAAATCGCCTTCGCCACAAGCATCTTGTAGTTCTCATCGTGGAGCGCGGCGTTGTCCGGCGTAGGAGTGTCCATAAACGCCGTTTCAACGATACATGCTGGGCCTTTGAAGAAATTGTTCTCACCGTAATTGCCGGCGAATCCCTGAGCGCCGTACGAATACCAGTTGCTCAGGTAGTTCGCCCGGAGTTCGGAGATTACGCGGGCGTGAACCTTTTGCCCCAGGTATTGGCTGCCGTACTGGTTGGCGGCGTCCGTGACCATGTAGCCGTTGCTGGTCTCGTACATCGTGAGCGTGCCGGACGCGGTTCCGCTGTCTCCGTTATTGTGGAGGCTGACCATTATATCCGCACCGCGCCATATAGCGTACAGAGGGCGCGTGGCGATGTCCCGGTTGGCATCCGTGGTCCTGCCGTTATCGTAGACGCTGCTGGGAGCTCCCTGGCGCACGTTGTGATAGAGCGACGCCATCTGCCACCAGGGTTTGTTCGGCGCCGTCCGCGTCAGCCCGGCGAACGTCCACACGGTCGTACATTGGCCGTAGGTCTTGTCGAGTTCGCGGCAGGGATAGACGGTTGCGCCATTGTTCACGAGGAAGTTGTTGAGATACTGCATGAACTCGGGGTTCAGGAAGTCCTCGATGATACCTTGCCAATACCCGCGCTGCGTCGCCCACCCGGTGCCCGTCGAATTGGAGGTCCAGCCGTGCCCCGGGCTGATGGCGATAGTCTTTCCCGTGAGCGCTCCCACAGCGGGAGTGTACTGCGGCCCGCGCTGGACGCTCCGTGGTCCGGACTCCGGCACAACCTCCGGGACCGGTGGCAGGTAGGAAGACAGCAAACGGCCGTTGCAGGTGAAGCGCCATTTGGTGATGCCTTCCGTGCCGTGGAATGCGATTTGCGCGGCGTCCGTCAATGCTTCCAGGGCGCAGTCGTCGATGCCTGCGGCGGTTTCCGGCGAGAAGTCGATGGCAACGTTCCCGGCGACGAAGGATATGTTGGTGACCCCCGAACCGGATGGGAATCGCAGCGCCTTGAGAGCGGCGTCGATCTGGGCCTGCTGAGTGGTCATTGGCGCGGCGGCGAAAGCGGGCAGACCAAGCGCCATGCAGGCGCAGATGACCGTAAAACTGAGATGCCTCATGCCTGGATATCCTCCACGCTCAGTATAACCAAACGGTCGATTCACCGCCAGCATTGCGATGAAGCTGTCAGCGCGGTAATGCGCGAGCGGACTGCGCGAGGCGTTCTTCGTAGAACGCCTGCAATGACGCAACGCTGTTATCGATGTTGAACGGCCCGGCCTGCATCGCTTCGAATGCCTGTGACCGTGTTATAGCAGGCTTATTCGCCGCCATCTCCAACAGGTCTCCCGCCCAATCCGCAGCCGAAAGCTGGATGGACAATCGACGCACGAGCTGCGGGACCGCATCCATCTCCGACGTAATAGTGTCCGAAACGAGCATGGGTAGGCCCGCTGCCTGAGCCTCCATGCCCACCAGGGGCAGACCCTCGTAGAGTGACGGGAGGCAAAACGCGTCCATCGCTCCGGCGATGAGTCTGGGGGCATCGGCGCGCTGTCCGAGGAAGATGACGCGGTCGCTAAGGCCTCGGTCACTAACCCGGTCCATCATATCGTGCTTCATATCGCCGTCTCCGAGAAGGAGAAAGCGAAGGTTGTCGCGCCTCCTGCAGGCTTCGGCAGCGATATCGATCAGATACCCGTGGTTTTTCTGGTAGACAAACCGCCCGACGTGCCCGACGACGAATGCGTCGGCCGGGATGCCAAGCTCAGCTCGAACGGCTATGTCCGGCCGCGCGGCCCGGAACGGTTCGATATCGATGCCGCAGTACACGAGACGGATACGAGGGTTCTCGCGCCAGCTATCGCCGAATAACTCCTGGGCCGCCGGCATTGAACACGCTATTCCCGCATTCCACAAGCGCGCCAGGTAGCGGTTGCGCGAGGCAACGCGGATCCTGCGCATTGTGGTGGTATTCCCGACTGGCGCGTTGTGGCTGTGCGCGACCCGAACGGGGATCCCGAAGCGTTTTGCGAGCTTGAGCACGTAGCCGCGGTTAAACTGGTTGTGGCAGTGTACGATGTCATACGGTCCGCTTCCAAAGACGATGTCACGCAGCGCGCCGGCGAAGGTGGGCCGGCCGGGCCGACGGGCCAGCGAGTACACTTCGCAGCCCAGCGCCTCGAACTCGTCGACGAGTGGCGTACGTTCGAGATCGCGTACTGCGAGGTTCATCTGGAACCGGCTGCGGTCCACGTGGCCGAGCACGTGCAGGAGCCAGCACTCCACGCCCGCCCGCTCTAAGTGTTTGATCACGTGCAGGACGCGGATGGGCCTATCGGATTCGTAGCGCGCGGGAGTACTCACATTACAAGTATGTTCGCGTTCACCCGTGCCAAACGAAAGTTCGGCCGCGACAACAACGCAGTCCTTGAAGCTGTAGCTGTGCGCTCGGCGGCGGGCGGCTTCGCTGCAGCCCGCCATCTGGCGGCGCTAGCGGGGTTTTGAGCCGATCATCAGCGAGGTCGCGCCGCCGGCGAGGTCCGTTCTGCGGATCGCGTCAAATCCCGCCCCGCTCAGCCATTGGGCAGTTTCGGATTCGGTGTACGTGTCCCCGGATTCGGTGCCGACGAGCATGTTGAGGGCGAACATTGCGCCGCCGGGCGGATTCACCCGCTCGTCGTCCATGAACCAGTCGGCGACCACGATACGTCCGCCGGGATTGAGCGCGCGGAACGCTTTCGAGAAGAGGAGGCGCGTCTCGTCCGGGCTGTTTGAGTGGATGACCGCTGAGAGGAGCGCGAGGTCGTATCCGCCCGGGAATGCGTCCTGAAGGTAGTTGCCCCCGTATGTGTTGACGCGGTCTGCCAATCCTGCCCTGTCGATGTAGCCCTGGGTGATCGGGCAGATGTCCGGCAGGTCGAACACCGTGGCCGTCAGGCCGTTCTTCGCGCGGCAGAACGCCATCGCGTAGTCCGCGCTTCCGCCCCCGATATCCAGGAGGCGGTTGACGCCGGTGAGGTCCAGAGCGCCGACGATCAACGGCGCGCGGCTCATTGCGTTGTGGTGCATCGCCGCGATGAAGGCGTCAGCCCGGTTTGCGCTGGTCGCCTCCTCGCGCGCGGGGGTTTTCCCATTCCGGACCGCTTCCGTAAGGTTGGTCCACGTATGCCACAGGTGCGCGGTATGCATCAGGCCGTCTGCGGCATAGCCCGGCCGGCCGGGTACGAGGCATTGCTCGGCAGCCTCGCTGTTGCGGAACAGGCCCCCTTGCTTCAACAGAAGGCCCTGCACGACGAGGGCGTTGAGAAGGCGGTCGGTTGCCCGCGGGTCCGTTTTCAGCGTGGCTGCAACGTCCTGCGAGGAGCAGGGGCCATTGCCCAACGCCTCGAAGACGCCGATCTCGACGCCTGATAGTATCACGCGGCTGGCCATGAAGCCCCGTGCCGTTTCCCAGATGCGATCGGTTGATGAGGGCATGCGTGTTCTACTTCCCTGCCAGGTACTCAGAAATCGCCTTCGCCGCGCGCCGTCCGGCGCCCATCGCCTCGATCACCGTTGCCGCACCGGTAACGATGTCGCCGCCGGCGAAAAGGCCGGGCCGCGGCGTGGCGCCGGAGTCGTGATCGGCCACGATGGTCCCGTGTGAGGTGATCTCGAGTCCCGGCGTTGTCTGCGGAACCAGTGGCGCGGGCTTGTTGCCGATCGCCACGACAACCGTGTCCGCTTCCACCACGAAATCGGAACCCTCGATCTTCACCGGCCGGCGGCGTCCGGAGGCGTCCGGCTCACCGAGTTCCATACGCAGGCACTGGACGCCCTTCACCCAGCGGTTTTCGTCGCCGATGATGGCGGTCGGCGCGGTGAGATACTCGAAGATAATGCCTTCTTCCTCCGCGTGTTCGATCTCGTCGTGCCGCGCCGGCATCTCGGCGCGGGTTCGCCGGTACAGAACGGTTACCTTCTCCGGGCCGAGTCGCTTCGCCACGCGCGCCGAGTCCATGGCCACGTTTCCGCCGCCGATGACCACAACGTGCTTGCCAACGTAGACGGGGGTGTCGTTCGACTCGGCGTCATACGCGCCCATCAGGTTGACGCGCGTGAGGAACTCATTGGCGGAACACACGCCGCACAGGCTCTCGCCGGGGATGTCCATGAAGACCGGCAGCCCGGCGCCCGTACCAACAAAAACCGCTTCGTAACCGTCCGCGAACAGCTCATCGATGGTGATGGTGCGTCCGATGACGACGTTCGTTTCGACCTTTACGCCCATCTTTTCGAGCGCGGCGATCTCCTGAGCCACGATGGATTTTGGCAGTCGGAACTCAGGTATGCCGTATACCAGCACGCCGCCAGGTTTGTGAAGCGCCTCGAAAATGGTGACATCGTGCCCCATCTTGATCAGATCGGCCGAGCACGCCAGCCCGGCGGGACCGGACCCGATGATCGCGACCTTCTTTCCGGTCTTCACCACGTTCAGGGGCTCGTCCGCTTGCTCGTGAACGCCGTTCTGCATGGCACGATCCGCAACGAACCGCTCGAGCGCTCCAACCGACACCGCCCCGAACTTCTTCGCCAGGGCGCAATGGGACTCGCATTGCGTTTCCTGCGGGCATACGCGGCCGCAGATGGCCGGAAGCAGATTGGCGTCGTGGATCACGTGGAGCGCGTCGTCGAAATCGCCGCCGGCGATCGATTTGATGAACAGAGGAACGTCGATGCCTACAGGGCAGTCCGCCACACAACGCGGCTTCCCGCATTGAAGGCAGCGCTGCGCCTCCAGCACCGCGTCTTCGGGCGACAGGTTCAACGACACCTCTGCGAAATCGGCGACCCGCTCAACGGACGGGCGTGCCGGCGGCCGGTGACGGGGTATGTTCAGTTTCTTTTGGGTTTCGCTCATTTGGTCAGCATCCGGCATCCAGCATCCAGCATTCAGATCGTGAGGCCGATACTCGGCCTGGATGCTGAATACTGGATGCTGGATGCTATGAAACGGGGGTCATCTGTTTCTCGCAGTGGCCGGGGCCTCGCGGCGCCTGTTCCTGGCTGCGGTAGATCGCCAGGCGGGCGCGCAACTCGTCAAAATCGACTTTGTGACCGTCGAACTCTGGCCCGTCCACGCACGCGTACTTTACTTGGTCTCCTATATGCACGCGGCACCCACCGCACATACCGGTACCGTCGACCATCACCGGATTGAGGCTCACCATCGTTGGCGTGGCGGATGGTCGTGTCGTCTCGCAGACAGCGCGCATCATCGGAACCGGGCCCGCGGCGATGACCATTTTCACGTTGCCTTCGTCCAGCAACCGCTGAAGGGGCGTTATGACGAGGGCCTTTTCCCCGACGGATCCATCGTCCGTGGTGAGGTGGAAATGCGTAGATGCAGCGCGCAGTTCGTCTTCCAGGACCAACAGATCCTGGGACCGCGCTCCGAGAATCACGTCCACTTCGTTGCCCGCCGCCTTCACGGCTTCCGCAATCGGGAGAACAACGGCAGCCCCCACACCGCCCGCAACGCAGACGACGCGACCCCAATTCTCAACGTGTGTCGGCACGCCCAGCGGCCCGGCCAGGTCCAGCAGTGTGTCGCCGGCTTCCAGCGCGCACAGGTCGGAAGTTGTTTTGCCGACTTTCTGCACCACGAGGGTGATCGTTCCTGCGTCGGGATCAGATCCGGCGATCGTCAGCGGGATGCGCTCACCATGGTCTTTGACGCGGAGGATGACAAACTGGCCCGCGAGGCGCTTGCGCGCGGTGAGTGGGGCCTCGACGACAAGCCGCGCCACCGTGGGCGCCAGCCATTCCTTTGAGACGATGCGATTCAAGCGGTCTCTCCCTTTCACATCCGGGCGGTGTGTCGCGAGCACGGGCGACGCTGCAAACCGAAGCCGCAATCAGCCTATGTTCCCCCGGTTCATCCTTGCTTTCAGAATAGCACAGGATGCCATCGCGTGGGGTGTTCCCGATACCGCGCCGGCGACGCTCCAGCCCCAAAACGATGGCAGGAGGCACGTGGCGGGATCCAGGATTCGGGAGACCACCCCGCAACCTCTGCATTCCCCGGGGTCAGTTGTCTTCCTTGCGGAACGAGATGAGCATGAACATCCCCTGACCGTCTTTTCGTGGCACGGGCGAGTAGCTGGCCGAGATGTTCACCCCGGACCCATCCTTGCGATGGATCGTGAAATGGCTGCAACCGCCGATGCGCCCGGCCTGCGAGGAAAAGACGCCGAAGCAATCCATGCCGTGGGATACGTCGCCCTCGGCCCCGCACCGGAACAGGTGGTAGCATCGTGCTTCGCCCACGATCTCCCGCGCCTGGAAGCCGGTCAGCCGTTCCGCGGCGAGGTTCATCGCCAGGATCCGGCGGTGCTGGTCGATAAGCAACATCGCATCGGTAGAGTGCTTGAAAAGAGATCCCAGTGCTGCGTTGACGTCTTCCGGCGGTGATTCCTCCAACCATCTGCGGTAAGCCCCGGCGTCCAGAAGGTCGCGGAGTTCGGCGGGATCGGACATCTCGATCCGCAGCAACCAGCCTTCGCCGTAGGGGTCCGAGTTCACGCGGGAGGGGTCGTCCGAGAGTGAATCGTTGACCGCTGCGACGCGGCCCGAAACCGGGGCCATCAGGTCGCACGGGCCGGCGGTGCCGCATACGAGTTGCCCGAATGCTTCGCCCGACACCAGTTTCGAGCCGGATCTGGGAAGCTGGGCGAAATCGACCTGGCCCCACAATCGCTGCGCGGGATCGGACACACCGATGGTCGCGAGAAGGCCGTCGGCCTGTACCCACATATGGGCGAGGTCATAACGCAGGTGTTCGGGCAATCTGATATCCGACATGATTTCTCCGGGAACTGGAATACATGAAGGATAGCATCGCGGGGCGCTTAGCGGGCCACGCGATGCGGCGAGGGGCCCGGCCAGAGTTGCGTTAGTTCTTGGCGCCGGCGAACAGCCGGTTCAGGACGGGCTCGTCGCCAACCAGTTCGCCGTCCTTGAAATGGATGATCCGCTGTGCGTGTTCGGCGATATCCTGCTCGTGCGTGACGATGACAACCGTTTTGCCCGCCGCGTGGAATTTCTGGAAGATCGCCATGATCTCCTCGCCGGTGCGGGTGTCCAGATTGCCGGTTGGTTCGTCGCCAAACAGGATAGCGGGATTGTTGACCAGCGCGCGGGCGATGGCGACTCGTTGCTGCTGGCCGCCGGAGAGTTCATTGGGCTTGTGGTCCATCCGGTCGGTCAGGCCTACCGCCTCCAGGCATTTCACGGCGATCTCGCGGCGGTTGACCACACCGGAGTAGAACAGTGGCATTTCGACGTTCTGCAGGGCGGATGTGCGTGCAATCAGGTTGAAGGTCTGGTAAACGAAGCCGATCTTCCGGCTGCGGATTTCGGCCAGCTGATCGTCGTTGAGGCCGGCAACCTCTTCGCCTTCCAATTGATACGAACCGGACGTCGGGGTATCCAGGCACCCGATGAGGTTCATGAACGTTGATTTACCCGAACCCGAGGGCCCCATGATCGCTACAAACTCGCCGCGGTCGATGCGCAGGGTCACACCGTGCAGGGCGTGGACTTCCTGTGTGCCCATAATGTACGTCTTCTGAAGGTCTTCAACCTGAATAAGTGGCTGGCTCATACGTCTGTCTATCGCCTGTTTCCGTGTGATGCGGCTATCCGTGAGCGCCTCGTTCCGAGGGAAGCGCAGGGCAGGGTATCCTCCGCTTCCCTCGGAATGACCGGGGTGGGAACCGTCTTGTGATCCCCGTTTGTCCGGTCTGCGTCTCTTCAGCTAGTCTCGGTATTCAATTACTTCGCTGCAGACAGCGTCTTAATCAGGCCGTCGATCCGTTCGGTGGCGCGGGCGCGCTGTCGCTCCATCGGGATGCTGCCGGGATTCAGCGGGTTGTATTCCCTGGGAGCCGGCATCTTGCTCAGGTCGAATCCGCGACCGCCTCCGGGCCTGGCTCCGCCGGGCCTGCCGCCGCCGAATCCGCCGGGTCCACCGGGCCGTGGCCCGCCCTGTCCGCCGCCGCCAAATCCGCGGCCACCGCCGCGTTGCGGCATCGATGCCAGTTTCTTCAACTGCGCCATCGTAAACGTGCCCGCGAGCTGTTTATTCACCTTCTGAGCCTGCGCATCCGACATCACAGGCTTGTTCCGCCAGGTCTTCAGGATTCCGAGAACGGTCTTTGCCTGCGCTTTCCTGAAAGCCGTCTTCGGGTCCTTCTGCATCTCCACAATCGCGCCCACTGTCTGGCTCACCGCGCGGATGTTCTTGTGCGAGTCGTTCCACTTCTGCCAGGCCTTCATTTTCGCCTGAACGGCGGGTGTCATCTGCATGCCGCCGGGAGCTTGAGCAAAGGCGCCCGTGGCCAGGATGGCCACGCCGACCGAGGCGATCAGGATGCTGTGCATTCGGTTCATAGGTGTTCTCCTTAAGGGATCGGGCAGGGGATCCAGCCCTTGGGTGTCTACTCGTATCGGAGCGCCTCAATCGGGTTCATCTGGGCAGCCTTCCACGCCGGGTAGAAGCCGAAAAAGGCCCCAACAAGCGCGGAAAAGCTGAATGCCATGATGACCGTTGAAGGCGCGATGACGACGGTCCAGTTGTTGACGGCTTGCACGGTCTTGGCCCCGGCGATGCCGAAGCCCACCCCAAGGAGGCCGCCAATCAGCGAGAGGAACAGGGCTTCCAGGAGAAACTGGCTCAGGATATCCTTGCGCTTGGCGCCGATGGCCTTGCGCACGCCGATCTCCCGCGTTCGCTCGGTAACGGAAACGAGCATGATGTTCATGATGCCTACGCCGCCAACCACCAGCGACACGATGGCGAGATACGTGATAAGCGACGAGAAAGTATCCTGCTGCTGATTCTGAGCGTCGGCCAGGTCCGCCTGGTTGAAGATTCGGAAATCATCGTCCTGGTTGTCGGACAAGTGGTGAAGCCTCCGGAGCGTCTTTGTGATCTCAGCCTGGGCGCGGGTCATCACCGCGTCGGTCCGCGCCTGGCAGTTGATGACCTGGATGTTCTCCATGCCGAAGAGGCGCCGCATGGCGGTGGTGTAGGGGACATACACACCGTCGTCCGGGCTCCGGAAGCCCGTGCCGCCCTTTCGCTGCAGTACGCCCACAACGTCAAAACGCTGGCCGGCGATGCGGATCGATTTGCCGACGGCCGACCGCTGCCCGAAAAGGTCCTGGTAAACGGTGTCGCCAACCACGGCAACGCGGCGTTGTGTCCGGACATCGTCAGCGGTGAGGAATCTGCCGATGCGCACGTGGTGGTTGCTGATATCCGGGTAATCGTTTCCCTGGCCGTAGATGGTGGTGCTGCTGTTCTTATCCAAGAACTTCACCTGGGCGTTGCGGTTCACCTGGGGCGATACCCGGCGAATGGTGGGACACTCGCGAAGGATGGCCTGGGCATCGGAGGGCTTCAACTGCGTGCTCGAACCCATTCCGAATCCGATGCCGCCCTGCCGTTGCTGACCGGCGAATATTGCCAGCACGTTCGTCCCCAGTTGGCGCAGGCTCTGGGCCACCGCTTCGCGGGACCCCTGGCCGATTGCCACGGCGATAATGACGGCCCCGACGCCGATGATGATGCCCAGCATCGTGAGGAAGGCGCGGAGCTTGTTCGCGCCAACTCCGTGGAACGCCATGATGATGCTCACAGGATTGAACCCGCGCGCGCGCTCCTGTTCCGGCATATCGAAGGGTGAGTTCCCGTTGGTATGCGGTTCCGGCGGTGTTCGCACCGGCGTTACTTCGATTGTCTGGTTGGCCATATTCTCGGTCTCTTCTACTGCTTTCGCGCACTCAGCAGGGCGGTTTCGGCGCCGCCCCGCCACAAGTCTCACGCTGCGCGCCGCTATCAGCGACCGCGGCCGCCGCCGCCGGGTCTCCCGCCGCCGCCCGCGAACGGTGTGCTGGCCTGCGGCGTCGTAGTGGCCGGCTCGATGGTCTCGACGACGATGACTTCACCTTCCTTCAGGCCGCTGGTCACTTCCGTCGTATCGTTGCCAAGCACTCCCACTTCGATGGGCCGGCGCGTTAGCTTCACACCTACAAGCGTGTTGGGATCAACCGTCAGCCCGGATGCGGGATCAACGGGGGCCACGGTGCCGCCGCTGGCGATCTGCACGTAGCTTCCATTGTCATCTGTCTGCACGGCGCTGTTCGGTACTGCGATCACATTGTCCTTGTTATCGACGACAAAATCACACGTGGCGTTCATTCCCGGCTTTAAGAGGCGGAACGTGGGCGACGAGTTGTCAATTTCCACGCGGACGTGGATATTTGTTACGTTCTGAGTGACCACAGCCTGCGGATCGATGCGGGCCACCTTCCCCTCGAATGGGACGCCGGGGTAGGCGTCGAAGCTCACATCCACTGTCTGTCCGTCATCAACGCTCGCGATATCCGTTTCATCCACCGTGACGTCCACGAACATCCGGGTGGTAACGCCAAGCTGGACGATGCTGGAACCTGTCGAGTTCAACGAGAGACCCGACGTGATAATGGTACCCTGGTCGACGTACTTGGTTAATACGACGCCTTCGGACGGGGAGCGTACCGTTGTCTGATCCAGCGTGTCCTTCGCGTTTTTCAGCGTGGCCTCGCTGCGCATCTCCGCGGCCTTCGCGCTCGTAATGTCCAGATTTCGGAGTTGGTTGTTTGCGGCGTTGAGCTTGGCCTGCGTGAGTGCGAGGTCCGCCTGAGCAACCTGGGCGTTGGCCTGTCGGACGGCATTCTCCGCCTGTCGGTAGGCATCGCGCTGCGCCTGGATGTCATTGCGGTTCACGTTAGCGGTGTTCAGTGCCGCCTTGGCCTGCGCCACGCGTGATTTCGCCACATCGACATCGGCCTTCAATTCGGCGCCCAATGTGTCCAGTTTTGTCTTCGCGCTGTTCACGCTCGCCTGCGCAACGTCATTGCTCGCCTGCGCGGCGTCCACCACCTGCTGGGAGACGAAGCCTTTCGCTAGCAGGCTCTGCTGCCGGTTGAGGTTCTTCTCGGAGTTGTTCGCGTTTGCGACCGCGCTGTCATAGGCGCTCTGGGCGCTGGAACGGGTTTGTGCCTGCGTCGCCTGCAACTGGTCCAAGGATGTCACGGCCTGGTTGTAGTTCGCCTGCGCTTGTTCAATGGACGCTTTTGTCAGCGCTGTCTGGTTGTCCGCCGTCCGCTTGGCCGCGTCCCGGCGAGACTGCGCGGTGGCGAGGCTTTCCCTCGCGGAATCAAGCGCGGACTGCGCGTTGGCGATGCTGATCGCTGTCTGTTTCTTAGTGAGCTCGTACGTGGTCTTGCTCTGGGTGGTTCTGGCGATTGACGACTGCGTATCCGCCTCGGCCTGGCTGTATGCCAGGTTCGTATCCGAGGGGTCGATCCGCGCAATCTCCTGACCGGGGCGCACTTGGGTGCCTACGTCCACCTTCATCTCCAGCACGCGGCCGCCTGCCTTCGACTTGATGTCCACAACCTTCCACGGCTGGAGTGTCCCTGTCGCGGAGACAGTCTTCTTGACGGTTCCCTTCTCTGCCTTGGCGATCTTGTACTGAGTCAACTTCGAGGCATCCGGCGCCTTGTTGCCGAAGGCGTAGTAGAGGATCCCCGCGAGGACCACCACAAACAAGGCCGCTACCCAGGATTTTGGCCGCTTCTTCAAGACTTTCCTCCCGCGCTAACGTAAGTGTCATTGGCGCCGACCGAGCGCTGCAAGAGCGCATCGGCGCTGTAATAGTCATAAATCGCCTGGACGGTGTTGGTCTCCGCTGTGATGAGCGAGTTCTCCGCCGTGATGACGTCCAGGATGGTTCCCACGCCCTCGGTCCGCGATTGCGAGGCCGCATCGTAGTTTGATCTTGATGCCGTCAGCGCGCTTTGGGCCGCGGTGATGCGGCTGCGAGCCTCTTCACGGCTCAGATAGGCGGATTCCACATCGGCAGCGATTGCCTGACGCGACAATTCCAACTGCGCTTGCGCGCCTCTCAATCCCGCGGACGCCTCCCGGACCCTCGCCCGGGAAGAGCCGGCGTCGAAAAGCGGATACGTAACGGACACCGCCACGATCTTGTCCAGGCCGGGCGACGGGTGCGCCGAGTATGTGCTGCTCAACGTGGATTCGAGGGTGGGGCCGGCGTTGATCTTCGCGAGGCGAACACTCCGGCGGCTCGAGTCCACCCCTATCTCCGTCTGCTTCAAGTCGGGCCGGTGTGCCAGCGCCTGGTCGATGTAGTCCGACGCCACTTTGGTGTCCGGCGTTTCCGATGGCGCGGGCACCGGCTGGTCCGGCGTCACGATATCCTGATTCGATGTGAGACCCATCGCCTGCCGAAGGCTGGTCTGGGCAAGCCGCACGTTGTTGCGGGCCTGAATCACCTGGACATCGGCGTTCGAGTAATCCGCCTGCGCCTGCAGGGTATCCTTCTTCGCGGAAGAGCCCGCCTCGACAAACGCCTTTGTCGCTTCCAGGGTCGTCCGGGCCCGCTCCAATCCGGACTCCGCCACGCGCACCAGATCCTTGGTCCGCAGCAATTGGTAGTAACTGGTGGTGACGTTCAGGATAACCGCCTCGCGGGTATTCTGAACACCCAGCGTGGCGCTTCGCACGGAGTTCCGACTCTGGGCTATGCCGATTTCGCGCCTGCCCGAGTCGAAAATCGTTTGCTGCAGTGATACGGACGTTCCTTGCGTGGTCAGGTCGAAAGACGACTGGTTGTGCTGGCTGGTGGAATTCCGGTACGAGTACGTGGGCGAAATCTGGGGGTACCAGGCTGATTTGCTCTGAGTAAGTTGTGCCTGGGCGCCCTCAAGCTGGCTCTCCGCGGAGGTGATCTGCTTGTGGTTGGCCAACGCTGTTTGAATCGCGACGTCCAGCGTCAGCGGTTCGCCGGGTGCGGGCGCCGGCGATTGGGCCCAAGTTCGTCCCAGCTGGGCGAGCATGGCAACCGCTATCAGTGAATTGAGTGTAAGTTTGCGCATCAGTGTCTGGTATCCGTTGATTCAGTGTAAGGGGTCCCCGCTTGCAGGCGGGGCAATCCGGGGACCCCTTATACCCGGGAATGTCTGCTACTGGCCGTTGGCGCCGCCCTGGCCTCCGTTGCCGCCGGCGCCGTTGCCGCCGCCACCATTACCACCGCCCCGACGGCCGCCGCCGAAACCGCCGAAGCCGCCCCGGCCGCCCATCGTCGCCCGCATCTGGGCCTGTTCCTCAGGGGTCATGCTGTCCCGAATGCTCTGCGACAAAGCGCGCAGGGTATCAAAACGCTGCTGCAGAGGCATGGCCTGAAGGCTCTTGGCGGTGCTGTCGACGAAGGCCTGGTTGGCCTGGGAAGGCTGCGGGGGCTGTCCACCCGGCTGTCCACCCGGTCCGCCCGGCTGCCCGCCCGGTCCGCCCGGTCCGCCCGGCTGTCCACCCATGCGCATCCGGCCGCCAAAGGGCGAGATACGACCGTGCACGAAATAGACAGTCTTGCCGCTGGCCTGTGCCGGTTCAGCGGCGGAGACCATCAGCGTTTTGCCGGTGGCGGGATCCGAGATCTGCACGCCGGGATTGAGCGTCGACAGGGCGGTGACGTATTGGCCGCCGAGGTCCGGTGTGAAGGTGGCCACACTGGCGTCCGGAACTACAATCTTCTTCACGGACAGGCCGGCGAGTTTCGCCACTGCGGCGACCGCCGTCTCAGCAGGCTGCGCTTCCACGCTTCCGCTGAATGTCCCAACCGCGGAAGGGTCCAGCACAACGTTGATGTTTGCCTTCGTGCCCATATCCTTCAGGGTCGTGCGAACGTCTGCTGCGGCAGTGGCCTGAACTGCAAGGTACGGCTTGGCATCCGTGCCGCGCGTGGACAGCGTTACCTTCGCCGGCTCGGAAGAAACGACTACAGTGGTGCGGACGCGCGGGGTGGCTGTCTGAGCCAGGGCCGCGCTTGCGGCGACCGCGCCGGCGAGCACCGCGAAAACTGGGGTCCGATGTCTCATTTTCTTCTCCTTGTCTTGCCGTTACCCGGATTTCCGGCACGGCCTGGATGACCAAACTGGGGTGAAATTCCTGGCGTTGTAGGCCTGGCGGGAAGTCGCCGTGTCTACGGTGACGGTTTGGTTGCACGGCCTGGCGGATTTACACAGGCGGAGCGGGCGTCCATTAACCATCGATGTCTGTAAATACTGCCACTGCATTCGTGTATCATACAGGGGCGACAACCTGAAGGGCTGCCCCGGAGCATTCGTAAGGAGAGCTCCCATTCTCGTCACCGCTACGTTTGATGGGCCAAACGTTGTTCAGGTTGCATGCGGCCCGGGGCCAAAGGCCCGCCCGGCCAATTGCCGGCGAACTGGACGCCCGGGCCCGGTGTTCCGTATAGTGTGGGATACCCGTAACGGATCGAAAGGTAATGCCTATGAAGAAGGTTTTGTTAGCGGCCGCGATGGTGGCCATGTTCGCATCGAATGGGTTTGCGGCTCCGAAGAGGGTGCCCGCCAAGCCGATAGACGTTTACACCTGTCCGATTACCGGCGAGAAGTCCAAGGGCGACGCCGGCGGATCGGAAGTGGTTGGGAAATACAAGGTCCATTTCTGTTGCGCGGGCTGCAAGCCTGCGCTCGACAAAATGAGCGCGAAGGAAAAGACCGCCAAGGTGGAGGCTGCCGCCCGCAAAGACAAGGCCGGCAAGTAACTCTCGACTCGTGTCACTCGCCGGGCGAGGCTGCTCCAGCCTCGCCCGGCTCTGCGTCAGGGGTTCGGGTCGCGGCCCGCGACCTTCCGCGCGAGGCGGGCGGCGTCTCCAAGGTCCAGCGCAGTCGTGGATGCGCCGGTGTTTTCTACATTCAGCCGCGCTACGGTGGCGGGATCCGCCGGCGCCAGCCCGCCCCAAACTCGCAGCGCCGTTAAGACGTCCCCGATCGCGAATTTCGTGGTGAAGACCTGATCCCCGCCATACGCCGGGCCTCCGATTGTGGTGGCCTCGAGGCGGTAGTGGTATGTGGTGCCGGATGCGAGCGTCGAGAGTGCCTTACTGACGGTTAGCGTCGATGTCGATGCGGAGAACGACACAGCGTTCGTGAGTGTCCCATAAGCGGTGGTCAGCCCGTAGTTGAAGACCGCGGTTCCACTGTATCCCCTGGGATTCACCGTGCCGTTGAGCGTTGCGCCAAGCGCGCTTATCGACGTCGCCGGGCTTGTGGTCGCTGCCGGGGCGGGGGGCGGCGCGGAACCCGTGAGGGTAAAGGTCCCGCCACCGGAAACGCGCTTGACGACGAGATAGTATACCGCAGTGGAGGTCGGTGTAAAGGTGATTCTTTCCGTGTTGCCGGCTACGGATGACGTTGTGGACGAGGCAAGGATGATCGGATTGCCGTTCGCATCGGGCGTGGGCCTGTAAAGGTAAAGGTCGAAATCCGCGCCTGCCGGCACCGCGAGTGTGAACGTCCTGGACGCCCCCGCCGTCAGATAGACGTTGAAGCCGCTCGCCCGCTTCTCGAACCGCCCGGACAGAAGGCTATCGGATACCGGTCCGGTGACGAACGGAGTGCGCCGCAGACACTCGATGGCCGCGTCCACGTTTATCAACCCGTATCCTTCGGCTCCATCCTTCGGGTTCGCTGCCCGTCCCAAAGTGGGATTGGAAACGCCGGGGCCGCCCACCTCCGGGTCAACTTCCCGTTGCATGTTGGACTCGGTCGCCGTTGCGCAGAGCAGCATCTTCACGAACAGCGGATCGTCGCTTTTGCCGAACTGCCAGACGTGTCCGTTCTGCTGCCAGGCATCGATGACCAGCGCCGCGCACCCGGCCACGAACGGAGTGGCCATCGACGTGCCGAGGATGGGGCGGTAGTCATTCAGGCGCAGGTCTGGGAACGTTCCCGACATGGCATCGGAATCGTTCGAATCGACGGAGAGAATCTGAGTGTGGAAGCGCGAACCGCCGGGAGCCATAATGTCCGGCTTGATCGTGTCGCCACCCACGTCCGTCCCGCCGGTGAACCCGTCGCTCGTATAAAGGGTGAGCTGGTTGTCGCTGTTTGAAGCGGCAACCGTCATCACCTTCCCGGCGCGGGCCGGATCGCCGAACGTCCCCGTTGGCCCTTCGTTCATGGCGGCAACCGCGACAAACACGCCGGCATCGACCATGGCGTTCGCCTTGTCCCGGTCCGTCTGGAGGGGAGTGAGGGAACCCATCGACATGTTCGCGACCTTGATGCAGTACGTTGAGGCTTTTGCGGCCAGGTCATCCATCGCCGCCTCCACGGCGCCGGGCGCGCTGCCGGCGACCGATGCGTCCGCGAACACTTTGAACCCTGCCCACTTGCACGCAGGGGCCACGCCGCTCAGGAGTGGAAACGAATCGCCGGCGGAGAACACATAGCCATTCCTGGGCGAAAGGGTAGTGGCGACCGAGTAGGGCATCGTGCTGGTCCACCCCGTTCCGGCCCAGGGACCCAGGTAGTTGGAGAACAGGTTCGTGTTAACATCTGCGCCGGACGGCGCCGCGGACCCGTAATGCGCCGTGAACGGCAGCGTTATCCCCCCCGAAAAGGACAGGGCTGAACTGGTCGAGAAAGTGGCCGCCTTGCTGATGTAGTTTGCGGTCAACCCGTAGGCCCCGGTGTCATTCGCCGTTGTCGTTGGTAGGTCGCTACTCTGATAGGCGGCGTAGAACAGGTTGACCTGTTGCGCGGAGTTGCCGGGAATCCACTTGGCGTTGGCGCTCCAGTCGAAGGTCGCGGGGCCGGTGCTTTCGCTCAACGCGGGCAGTTCCAGATTCGTCCTGATGAAGTACTGAAGTTGAGGGATGAGGTTGTCGGAGTCCGAATACTTGATGGTGGAAGGATTGATCCCTCCGACTGATCCGCTGCCGGTCGCGATGCCGGTGACGTGACTGCCGTGTTCGCCTTTGTCACGCGGAGTGGGCCACGCGTCCGGCGAGTAGTCATGCCAGTACGCCATCCGGCCGGCTAGATCGGGGTGGTAACCGACGCCGACCGGGTTGCCGGAACTCGATACGCCGGTATCGATGATGCCGATTGTGATGTTCGCGTTTCCCGCGTAGCCCAGCGGCCATTGCTGCCGGACACGGCCGTTACGGGTGGCGGTATACATGCCCAGGCGCGCCGGCCTGGAAAGCACGGCGCCGTTAAAGCCGGCGCCCATCGAGGCAACCGCAGCCTGCAGGCTGCCGAGCGCGATAGACCCGTTCCAGCCGTAGCCGACGGCGCGATAGACCCAGGTGACGCGTCCCCCCAGAGCGGTAAACGCGTCTATCTCCCGCTGCGTTACGGGCCGGACGAAGTTGAACTCCACGTCCACGGGTGAAGCGAGGTCGCCGAGGGACGCGGCGACGTTCCCGCCGGCCTGGCCCGTTCCCAGAATCGCCTCGCGGGCGTTGCGGAGCCTGGCGTCCAGTTCGTCGTCGATGCGGTTGCCATCACGATCCACATCCGTGACAGGCAGGATGGCCCGGCGGATCGAGGCCTGTGCCGGCAGAAGCACGCGCGCGCCCGGGCCTGCTGCGGCGGAAAGCGCCATCGAACCGAGCCCGAGGCACATCGCGGCGATCCTCCTCGCGGTCGCAATGCGGTCATTCAACGTGCTGCTCCGTGGCTTTTACCGCAACCTCCTGAAGGGGACGTTCCCACACGCTTGGTTCACTGGCCAGACCGCAACGGTCCACGGCGGTCACCGTGTATATCTCGGCGCCCCCGACGGGCAGGGTTGTTTGTCCGGCAGGCACGATCTCCGTGGTCCAGGTACCGTTTGTTTTCGAGCGAATCACCCAAAGCCAGCCCGGCCCCTCGGACTTCCACGAGGCGACGCCGGCCTCAACCGTCAGTGTCGGTGGCTCGGGGCCGCGCGCTTCGAGCCACGGAGACGGAGGAACCAGCGAAGGCTCCGCGTAGGCCTTTGCGATGGTATCCGCGACGCCGCCGCGGTTGGTCAGCAATGTCCGGGCGCTGAAAAACACGTTGCCGGTGGCCCCGTTCTGTTTGCGAGTGATCTCAATCTGCCTGCCGATCTCATCCGCCGGGTGGCTGAGGATATTTCCCGGCCAGATATTGCGATGTTTCCGGTTCTGTTCTACCCACCAGGCAAGCAGTGCGGGGTATGATTGCCGCGGCTTAGTGGACGACCAGTATAATTGCGGGGTGAAATAGTCCACCCATCCGTTCTGAAGCCACTTTCTTGAGTCCGCGTACAACTCGGCGTAGGCGTCGAATCCGGAGATTCCTGGCGGATTCTTCGGACGCCATATTCCGAATGGGCTGACGCCAACCTTCACCCATGGCTTCAGCTCCTTCGTGCCCTTGTACATCCCTTCGATGAATTGGTTGATGCTGTCTCGGCGCCAATCCGCGCGGCTCAATCTGCCTCCGTCCGCCCGGTACTTCGCCCAACTAGAATTGTCCGGAAAATCGAGGCTGCCTCCTTGTGGCCCGCGTACCTTGTAGGGGTAGAAGTAGTCGTCAACGTGGATGCCATCGATGTCATAACGCTTCACGACGTCGAGGAACACGGCCAGGGAGTGCTTCCGGGCGTCGGGCTCGCCGGGGTCCATCCATTGCTGCCGGCCGTAGGGTTTGACGAGTTGGGCGCGGGTGACGCTGATGTGGCTAGGCGCCGGCGTCGAGCCCGGGGCGTAACTGGCGCGGAACGGGTTGAACCAGGCGTGTAGTTCCAGACCGCGTTTATGGCATTCCTCGATGGCGAACGCGAGCGGATCGTAGAAAGGCTCGGGCGCTTTACCCATTGTGCCCGTGAGGTAGGCGGACCATGGCTCAAGATCCGATGGGTAGAGCGCATCCGCTGCGGGCCGGACTTGAAAGACGACGGCATTCATCCTGAGCGCCGCAGCCTTGTCAAGGATGGCGATGAGCTCCTGCTTCTGCTGGTCCGTTGAAGCGCCCTTTGTGGGCCAGTCTATGTTGCCGACGGTAGCGACCCACAGACCGCGGAATTCGCGGGTTACGGGCGGCAGGTCCTTCGGAATGTCCGCTGCGCGTGATGCTATCGGAAGCAGCATGGTCCATGCAAGCAGAATCCACCTCATACCATCACAACCTTATCGGGCGGGGTGGGCGTGCCCAACCCTTCAGGAGGCAGCCTTGCCGTGATGCGCCTGGTCTGTTCGGGCGAGCGCCTCGACTTCCTCCAGCGTGTAGCCCATCTTCTGGACCATGCCGATGAGGATGCTGTTCTGGTATTCCAGGTGGTGAAGGATCACTTCAACCTCGCGCTCCGCCTTGATGTTTATCTCGTAGTCATTCTCCGCTCGAAGGTCGGCGGCCCGGCTCTGCAGGTTCTGCCCGACCATGATAAGCGGCAACAGGATCAACTGAAGATACCCGCTGGAAATATACTGGATCACCGTCATGGACGGCTTGTATATGAGCGGAACCGTGACCAGAATCACGCAGAAGAAGAAGAAAGCCATCGTGCCAACCCGGTTCGTCATCCATATGGCGAACTTCTCCAGAGGCTTGAGGCTCTCCGCGTGGGCCGTGCGCACGTTGCGAATGGGCTTGCGATTCTTACGAATGTCCTCTAGGGTGGGCGGCTTGGGGACTTTGATCTCGATCATTTGTGCACTCCTGAAAGATAACACACCGACAACGGGAAGCGTGTCGGCGTCTAGCGTCACTGTACAGCGCGCCGGTTATCGGCGCGCTGTACACCATCGGGATTCGGCGACAGCGGCGCTACCGCTCCGCTATTTCACCTTCCACTCCAGAATGCCGCCGGAGTATCCGTTTCGCAGTTTGACGACAATTTTAAGCCCGGAAGTTGTTACTGGACTGAACGTTACCTCGTTGAAGCGGTCCTTCTCGACGCCCGCGGGGGTTGCATCCCCGACCGGTTCCCAGCTCCCGCCGTCCTTGTAGAAGATCTCCCAGGATGCGGGAACGCGGCACCGGCCCTTGGGGACGTCGTCGAACCAGTAGACCGAGCAGGAGGACACGCTGCGTTCCGCTCCCAGATCGTAGGTGATCCATTCCTCTGTGCCTGTGTGATTCCACCATGTGAAACGCGGGACGGTTTCGTCGCTGGAAGAAGCAGGCACGATGCCGTCGCTGACGGCGTTGATGTCGTCGAACACGAACGACGCCGTGTGCCGATCCACGGGCGGCGCGGGCCACTCTGTTGCGTTTCGGTCGGTGGTCACCACGGGCAGCGCAGTCATGCGGAGCCGTGTGCATCCCAGAGGGATCAAGGTGATGTCCTCGACGGGCTCATCCGACCGCACGGGGCTCTGTTTCAGCGTGTCGACCAACCCGTGCTTCATCGACCAGTTCGGGATGCGGCGTGCCTTCGCCGTGATGGAAATCGGCGCTGCGCCCGGCGCGAAAGGCTGCGCGGCCAACGGTCCGGGTCTGCTGGTCACCTTGAATGAGGAGATGGCGGTCGAGGCGAAGCCGTAGTTCCACGGCGATGTGGGGAAGACTTCGTAACCGGGCCATTTTGGGTCGCCGTATTTGCGCCAGTCTTCGCCGATTTTCAAAGAGTACCACAGCGGCCCGCGCTTGACCGAAACGGCGTCCTTGTTGGCGGTCCAGGTTTTGACGGACAGGCTCATCGGAAGCGAAAGGACGATCCGGTCGCCCGCCTTCCAGGTTCTATCCAGCACGATCCACGATTGAGGCCTGGCATCCACCCGTCGGGCCTTGCCGTTCACAGTGACTTTGGCCGCGCTGCACCAGTTCGGTACCCTCAGATAGAGCGGGAAATCGACTGTTTTCGCTGGAGAGACGGCGAAATTGATGGATTCGGCAAATGGGTATTTTGTGGTTTGGGTGATGGTAACGTCCGTTCCCTTGCCGGGGCCCACCTTCGCCGTCACGATCGAAGCGCTGTACAGTGTGGCCGCCAGTCCGCCGTCCAGTGTTCCCATCCAGAGGTGTTCCGCATAATAAGGCCAGCCCATCGCCACATTGTGCTGGCAGCAACGGTAATCCATGGGATTGTAGGAGAACATATCTCCGCCGTTCTCGATGCCGGGGGATTTGCTCTCGCGGTCGAGTTGCGGCTGGTTCGGCGCAGTCAGGTAGTGCAGGCCCTTGGCGTCTGGCGTCATCGTCGCCGGGAACATATTGAACGCGATTTCCTCACAGCGGTCGGAGTACAACGGACTCCCGGTGATGCCCAACAGCATCTGGAACGAGTGCATGAACTCCACGTGAGAGCACGTTTCAGCGCCCTGACGGGGGTCGCCATAGCCGCGGCGGGCGTTCTCATCCGCGCCGAACATACCGCCCGGCACCTGGCCGTAAAGGCCCATCACTTCCTGGTAGTTGCGCTCGGCGGCCGCGAGTTGTTTGGGATCGTGCGTTTGCTGGAAGTAGATCGCCGGTTCGCGATAGCCTTGCGTGATGTTCACGCCGTGCCAGTTCACCACCTTGTCCGACCACTTGGCCGTGCATTCGTGCACCTTTTTCGCCGCATCCAGCAGCCAGGCTTCACCCGTGCGGTTATAGAGCCAGTAAATGCTGTCGGTATTGTCGCCACCCCGCATTTTGTCCCAGTAGCCCGGCAGGATATCGCCCGGCAGGCTGAGTTCGTACCGGAAGTACCGGGTCATCAGCTTTATAACGCGTTCGTCGCCGGTGAACTCGTAGTAAGACTGAAGGGCGTCCAGCATCGGCATGTTGGGCCACAGATCGGGTTTGACCTTGTCATCGTGGGACCCGAAATACCCGTCCGGCTCCTGCGTTGAGATCACGCCATCCAGCCACTTCTTTGTCTCGGCGATGATCCGCTTGTCTCCCAGAACGTAACCCAGATCGCCGAAGCCCTTCAGCCAGTAGGGGACCTCTTCCCAGCCGTTGGCGCCCACGCCGCCGGGGGTGACCCAGGCGTTACCCTGGAATTTGCACCACGGGCTGACTTCGGTGAGACGGCCCGTGAAGCCGTTCGCCTCCATTATTAACTGCGTCCGGAGCCAGCCTTCAGGGCGAATGCTGCCGATCGGCAGTTTCAATAAAGGCTTCGGCGCCAGCGGGAGGCGGTTGACAATGTAATGCCCCGTGCCCTTAGTTGGCGGCGATTTGACTGTATATGTCCGCTCCGCCGCCACCGAGGCAGAAGCTGTCATGGCGATGATCCCCCATACGATTAGCGCTCTGGTATTCATAAGATATCCCATCCGAGGTTTGTATTCGAGAAAGGTCGAACCACCACCAGTATATGCGAAAGGGGCGGTGTGATGACCTGCGGTCACCGGCCTATCCCGGGTCCACCATTTTCATTCCGGATTCGGGGTGGCGTGTTCCGGCGACGGCGCCCGGGGCAACAACCGCTTCCAGGCGGGCGAGTTCATTCGCAACCAGGACGATATCCGCGGCCGCGACATTCTGCTCCAGATAGGTCCGCCGCTTGGTGCCGGGGATCGGGATCACGTCGTCGCCCCGTGAGAGGACCCAGGCGATGGCCAGTTGTGCCGCCGTGCAGCCCTTCTCCCGGGCAATCGCCTCCACGCGCTGGACAAGCGCCATGTTGTGGTCGAAATTCGCTCCCTGCAGCCTCGGCATCGCGCGGCGGTAATCGTCCGCAGCGAGATCTTCGTAATGCGTGATCCCGCCCGTCAGGAAGCCGCGGCCGAGAGGGCTGTACGCGACGAACGCGATGCCCAACTCGCGGGCCGTCGGCAGGATCTCGGCCTCCACGTCGCGCGTCCAGAGGGAGTACTCTGTCTGCAGTGCAGTGATGGGGTGAACCGCGTTCGCGCGGCGGAGAGTGTTCGCCGCCGCCTCGGACATGCCCAGGAACCGCACTTTGCCGGCCTCCACCAGTCCCGCCATCGCGCCGATGGTGTCCTCAATGGGCACCGTCTTGTCCACACGATGCTGATAGTACAGGTCGATCACGTCCACGCCAAGGCGCTTCAGGCTGGCCTCGCAGCACGCCCGCACGTATTCCGGGCGGCCATTGATGCCGCGCACCAGAGGATCGCTGGTGCGGACGATGCCGAATTTGGTGGCCAGAACCACCTTGTCACGCCGGCCGCGGATGGCCTTGCCCACGAGTTCCTCGTTGGCGCCGATCCCGTACATGTCCGCCGTGTCGATGAAGTTGACTCCCAACTCTATGGCCCGGTGGATGGTCGCGATAGATTCGGTTTCATCGGTTTGCCCGTAGAACTCGGACATGCCCATGCATCCCAGACCCATCTCGGACACCATGACACCGCTCTTGCCAAGCTGCCTTTGTTTCATCTCTGCATTGTCCCCCTTATCCCTAGAATGCGCGCGCGTATTGAGCCGGAATGGGCGCCTCGTGCCCAAGGCGCTTCGCGGCGTGAATCGGCCAGTATGGATCGCGCAGCGATTCACGCCCAAGAAGGACGATGTCCGCCTGTCCGTTGCGAATGATCTGGTCCGCCTGCGCAGGCTCCGTAAAGGCACCGACGGCCGCCGTGAGGATGCCCGTTTCCCGCCGAATTCGCTCCGCGAAGGGCGTTTGATATCCTGGGCCAACCGGGATCCGAACGTTGGGCGCACCGCCGCCGGACGAACAGTCAATCAGGTCCACCCCAAGCGGCATCAGTTGAGCAGCAAGCGCGACGGAATCGTCAAGAGTCCACCCCCCGTCCACCCAGTCCGTGGCCGATATGCGCACGAAGAGCGGATAGCGCTCCGGCCAAACACGGCGCACTGCCTCAACGGCTTCGCGCAGCAGTCGCGTCCGGTTGTCGAACGATCCGCCATACGCGTCAGTCCGGAAGTTGCTCAATGGTGACAGGAACTGGTTCAGCAGGTAGCCGTGCGCGGCGTGCAGTTCCACAAGCTGACCGCCGGCATCGAAAGTGCGCCGCGCTCCGTCCGCGAAGGCCTGCACAACTCTTTGAATACCAGCCGGATCAAGCGCGACCGGGATCGGATCCCCCTCGGCAAAGGGAACGGCGCTCGCGGAAAAGATGGGACTCCAGCCGCCCTGCGCCTCATCGACAGGTCCGCCACCGCCACGAAGCCCGCCGGTACTGGCCTTCCGTCCGGCGTGCGCGAGCTGGGTTCCCGGCACCGCGCCCTGTTCCGAGATGAACCGGAAAACGCGGTCCAGGTTCTCGACGTGGTCGTCCTTCCAGATGCCCAGGTCGTCCGGGCTGATACGGCCCTCCGGCAGCACGGAAATCGCTTCGGTCAAGACCGCCCCGGCCCCTCCCACCGCCCGGCAGCCCAGGTGGACCATGTGCCAGTCGTTGGCGAAGCCGTCGGAGCACGAGTACATACACATCGGCGACACGCCGATCCGGTTCCGAAACGTGATGTCACGAATCTGTATTGGCGAAAATAGATGGCTGGGGGGCGCGGTGTTCATACGAGTTCCTTCCTGAGTGTCCGTGTGCTTTGATGTATTGTAGAGCGTGGTGTGACAGGAGCGCACGCATGCCTGCCGATGCACCGACATGGATCCCAGCCTGTGGGCAGCGCTAGGGGACCTGGAGGACGATCTTGCCGCGGGCATGCCCGGTCTCGCTCATTTCGTGGGCATTTCGGGCGTCGGCAAGCTGAAAGACCGTTTCGACGATGGATCGGATGTGCCCCGTATCGACGAGCTCCGCAATTCGCGTGAGCTGACCGGCATTCGGGTCCAGGAAATGATACGCAGAGCGTACATTGTGTTCCTTCGCCGCATCTTCAGACGGTGGACTGACGATGGAAACCAGGATCCCGCCGGGCTTCATAACGCCCCACGACCGCTCCTGCGTGTCGCCCCCGATGGTGTCGAGCACGACATCCACACCTTGGACAGCCGTCTCGAACTGGGTTGCCGTGTAGTCAACGACCTCGTCCGCACCGAGCTCTCGCACCAGATCGACGTTGCGCGCCGATGCCGTCCCAATGACGAACGCGCCTTTCCATTTCGCCATCTGCACGGCAAACGAGCCTACTCCCCCGGCGGCAGCGTGGACCAGTACGCGCTGACCCGGCTGCAGGGCGGCTACGTCGAAAAGGGCTTGCCAGGCCGTCATTCCCGCTAACGGGATGCCGGCCGCGTGAATGTGGTCAATCGAGGTTGGTTTGAGCGCGACCAGGGAGTCGTCGGCGACGATGTACTCCGCGTAGGCGCCATCCCGTGCCAGGTCGGGACGGCTGTAAACTTCATCGCCGGGTCTGAGACGGGTCACCGCAACTCCCGCCTCCTCGACGATGCCTGAAAGGTCCCAACCCAATATCAGCGGCATCGCGTGGTCGATGTGACCTTTCAGATAACCTTTCCGCACCTTCCAGTCGACCGGGTTGATGGCTGCAGCGTGTATACGGATCAGGACCTCGCTGTCATTCGGTACCGGTTTTGGAGCCTCCTCATACTGGAGGACTTCCGGTCCGCCATACTCATGGATTCGCACGGCCTTCATTGTCGTCATTGGTATCCTCTTTCCTGAAGGAATCCGGGCGCGTCTCCAGCGCCTGGTGTGGGTTTGTGCCCCAACCTGAAAGTACCCGTAGACTGATGACGCTGAAACCGTGCGGGCGATGCCCTGCAGCAGGCGATTTCAGCCCAGTACGAACGACCTCATTCCGATGCTCGCCAGGTCAATTCCTTCGTTGAAGAAGCGGATTGGGTCGCTCTGTTCGCTCAGGCCGAGCGCCGCCAGTATGGGGCGATAGTGATCGTCCGTTGGGATCGACATTCGGGCGGCCTCGCCCAGCTCGCGGTAATGGATCAACGCCTCGTCACTGCGGTTCGCAAGCAACTCGGCGCACTGCTCATCGAATTCTACAGCCCAGTCGTAAGGTTCGGCGTTCGCGATGAACCGGACGACGCCCAGATTGTGCACGATGTTGCCGCTCGCCACGAAGAGGATTCCGTCATTGCGAAGCGGGCGGAGCGTCTTCCCCAGTTCGTATTGCAGCTCGGGGCCGCCGGAGACATCCACGCTGACCTGGACCACCGGGATGTCCGCCGCCGGGTACATCCGCTTGAGGACCGACCAAGTGCCGTGATCCAACCCCCACTGCAGATCGGGCTGGACAGACTGATTGGCCTGCGACACGCGGGCCGCCACGGCGGGGCTTCCGGGTGCGGGGTACTGCACTTCGAACAACTCCTGCGGAAAGCCGTAGAAATCGTGGATGGTGCGCGGCTCTTCCATGGCGGTGGCGAAAGGTCCGTCGGTGAGCCAGTGCGCGCTGATGCACGCGATCGCCTTCGGCCGAGGGAGGTCCCGTCCAAGCGCCTCCCAATTGCGCGAATAGTCGCTGTCCTCGATAGCGTTCATCGGATTCCCGTGTCCAATGAACACGACCGGCATGCGCGACGGCTGCCGTGATTCACTCTGGTTCTGATCGTTCATGGCTTCTGGGTTCCTGATACCTGTAGATACTGTGCGTACCCTTTATTCTTGTGTCGCGCGAATACTCGAAGCATATTCTGTATCATCCGTCCGCTTATTTGGGGGGGTGAGAGTGGAAAACGCCGAAAACCTGTATCAGAAGCGCCTTCGCCGCTACGTGACCGCGCTTCGCAATGAGAAGCCGGATCGCGTGCCGATACGGCCTTTCGTAGCGGAGTTTACCGCCACATACGCGGGCTACTCCTGCCAGGAGGTAACACACGACTATCGCAAGGCGTTCGACGCTGCCGTGAAGTGCGCGACCGATTTCGACTGGGATGCGGTTGTGCCCAACATGGTCTACGTCTGGACGGGCCTTACTGAGGCAATCGGCCTGCGCTATTACGGCGTTCCCGGCATCGACATCCCGGCGGACAAGGGATTCTGCTATATCGAGCCGTCCGAGGACAACGCCTTCATGAAGGCGGACGAATACGATGATCTGATTGCCGATCCAACAGCCTTTCTCTACAACGTCTGGCTGCCCCGCGTCTCCACCGAAGTCGCCAAACTCGGCGAGCCGTCAACGTACCGGAACAACCTGTCGTTTGTGAAGGGCGCCATGGCGATGCTGACGTACTTCAACGCATTCGGCCCGCAGGTCCAGCGTCTGCGCGACGAAGCCGGCGTCGTCCCGGCCATCGCCGGCATCTTCAAGGCGCCGTTCGACATCCTGGCGGACAAACTGCGCGGGTACATTGGCCTCACTATGGATATGGTCACCCAGCCCGACAAGGTCCGAGCGGCCTGCGACGCGCTGATGCCGCACCTTTGCCACGTGGGGTTGAGCACCGCCGACCCTGATAAGCGCGTTCCGATCGGGTTCTGGATGCATCGCGGCTGCGTGCCGTTCATCAACCCGCGCCAGTTCGACTCACACGTCTGGCCGACCCTCAGACCGATCATCGAGGAGTTCTGGAAGCACGGGCACCAGACTCTCTTCTATGCCGAGGGCAAATGGGCGCGGCATTTTGACTCCTTCCGCGAGCTGCCGGACCGAAGCATCGTCTACCATTGCGACAAAGACGATGTCTTTGACGCGCACGAACGGCTACACGACAAATTCGCGATCAGCGGTGGCATCCCGAATACGCTCCTGAGCTACGGGACTCCCGACGAGGTGCGCGCGTTCTGCCGGCGCGTGTTGGAAGGCGTTGCCGCGGACGGCGGCTACATCATGGACGCCGGAGCGATCATGCAGGACGACACGCGTATAGACAACGTCCGCGCAATGACGGAGGTCACCCGCGAATACGGGAGCTATCCCGGGGTCGAAAACGCCAGTCTTTCGGATATGCCGCCGTGCGATGTGCCCGCATCCGTGGCGGATCGTAAACGTATTGCCGGCCTGACTTCAAGCGCCGCGGTACAGGCGGGCGCGTGCTACCCCTGGGAGCAGCGCGAACGGGAAACCCGGCCGATCGCCGGAGACAAGGACCTCGTCCGCCAGATATGGGACGAGATCGACGGAATGGCCAACTCTTACATCTGGCAGATTCTTCTCAGTTTCTGAGTTCACCGTCACACTGATCGAAGTTCGCCGCCTCCCGGGATGGCGCGGCCCCGGCCAATCCGCTACACTGGGTTCAACAACCGCGGAATACGGAATTGGCTTAGGCGCCGGTATCTTCGGGCCTGGGCAACGATTCCAGCGCGGCTGCCTGTGCACGCCGACTTGAAGCGAGGATTATGGAATGGGCAAAGAACCGACAGCGGGGGACACGGTCCGGAAGAAACGCGGATTCCTGCGTGCAACGTTTGGCCACATATGCATTGGCGCGCTCGTAGCCATCATCGTGGGATTCAGCGTGTGGGTATCATCGACGCTCTCCGCGAACCGCCAAATCGGTGAAGCGCGCTCCCGTATGGCCACCGTTTCACGGAATGCGGCCATCCGCGAGGCCCAGGTGCGTCTGTACGAATCGGCCATCGAATTGGAGCGACGCAATTTCGGGACCGCTAACACCCGATTGAAGGATGCCGGAAAAGCGTTGTCCGCGCTTCCCGACGCTGGCGGAGACGCACGAGTTGCGCGTCTCCAGCAATCCATCGCCGCCCTCGACCTCACGGTTGTCACGGACGTGAGCGCCCAGCGCGATCAGGTACTCGCGCTGGCCGAACAGGCGGGACAGCTGGTTTCCAACCCCTGACCGGCATCGAGAAGCTCGCGCGGTGGCGCCCGCGCATGGAAGAGGAGGCCAGATGGCGATGGCGACGATTCGCGAGCCGGCGAGGGATCTGCACGTCGCGCGCGACGTGGACGTAGTTGTCGTGGGAGGCGGGCCGGCGGGCTTCTGCGCGGCCATCGCCGCGTCCCGCAACGGAGCCAGCACCACGCTGATCGAGCGGTTCGGCTACCTCGGTGGCACGGCTACCGCCTCGTTGATGGCATGTATCAATGGCTTCCGGAACCAGGTCGACCCCGAAACCACGCAGACGGTGCGGGGAATCGCCGAGGAACTCGTCCTGGCTCTGAAGGGTATGGGCGGCCTTGGAACAAGTCCGTATGCTCAGAAGGCCTACCCCGATCTGCCCGGACGTCTCGCCTATTCGTACGCCGTCGACCCTGAAATGTTCAAGTACGTGGCGATGCGACTCTGCCACGAAGCCGGCGTAGACCTTCTTCTGCACACGTGGTTTTCCGCGACGATTATCGAAGATGGTTCCGTGCGGGGAATTGTTGTAGAGAACAAATCCGGACGGCGGGCGTTGCTGGCGAAGGTTGTGGTGGATGCGAGCGGCGACGGGGACGTTGCGGCCCGCGCCGGCGTGCCGTACCGGCAGGTGAGGGCGGATGAAGCGCCGCGCCTGACCGATGGCCTGATGTACCGCATCCAGTTCGGCCCGGAGCGGCCCGACGGCCCTTTCGCCTGCGATTTCGGCGGCGGCGCCGTCGTTTGGGGCCCGGGGTCGGCCGCCCTCAACGGGGTCAACGCCGACGCGTTGTCACGGGCCGAAGTGGACGCGAGGCTGCGGGTCTACGACGATTTCGCCGCAAAACAGGCGAAGCACCCGGAACTGGCGGGCGCACGTGTCGTGGAAACGCCGCCGCTCCTCGGGATCCGGCAGACGCGCTTTATCGAGGGAGAGTACCGCCTTACGGCCGACGATGCCATCGCCGGCCGCCGATTCCCGGATTCCATCGCCGTTTCCTCATGCCCGATTATCGCGTACTACGGTTACCGCCGTTACCTTGAGCACGAAGGTTACGACATCCCGTACCGCTGCCTGGTTCCAAAGGGCATCGACGGCCTTCTGGTCGCGGGCAGGTGCATCTCCAGCGACCAGCAGCCATACGAATCGCATCGAGCGATGGTGCCGGTGATGGCGATCGGCCAGGCCGCCGGCACAGCCGCCGCGATCTGCTGCCGCACGCACATCGTTCCACGCGCGCTGGACGTGCCGCTGCTTCGCACGACGCTCGCCGCGCAGGGCGCGGTGGTTACGCTGCCGTAAGCGGCGGAGACATCTAGCCTGACTACGCCACTGTGTCTGCGCTTCACGGATGTTCTATTCTTGTGTGAAAGCATGGACCGCGCGTCGTCCCGCCCGGGGCGGCGAGTGGGGATGAGCCGCCGGGAACAGGATTCTGCCAAGTGTGGACAGGGCCATCAGAGGAGGCGCGTATGACGCCCGCATCCGGTAATCCCGGACAACCGATAGGGCCGGCGTGGCACAGCCTTTCCGCGGCGGACGTGCTGGAACGCTGCTCTTCCTCAGCGGCCGGACTGTCGGCGCAGGAAGCGGCGCGTCGGCTCGCGGCGGACGGACCGAACGAGTTGAAGGAGGGCAAACCCATCAGCCCCCTCCAGATCCTCCTCGGCCAATTCAAGAGCCTGATTATCTGGATCCTCATCGTTGCCGGAATCCTCTCCGGCATCCTCGGCGAGGGGGTGGACGCCATCGCAATCCTCGCCATTGTGGTGCTCAATGCCGTCATCGGCTCTTACCAGGAATTGAAGGGCGAGAAATCGATCGCGGCGCTCAAGAAACTGACCGCGCCCGAGGCCAAGGTGCGGCGTGATAGCCGGGTTGTCTCCATCCCCGCCTCCGGAATTGTCTCCGGAGACGTCCTCGCCCTGGAAGCCGGCGATCTCGTTCCGGCGGACGCCCGGCTCCTCGAATCGGCCTCACTGAAGTGCGTCGAGTCCATGCTCACCGGCGAGGCCGAGGCGGTATCCAAGCAGCCGGCGACGCTGGAGCAGGCGGACATCCCCCTCGGCGATCGCGAAAACATGGTATTCATGGGGACCACCGTCGCGGCGGGCACCGGCAAGGCGGTCGTGGTGGCCACCGCGATGAATACAGAACTGGGGCGCATCGCCGGGCTGATCGAAGAGGCGGGGGCTGAGGAGCGAACACCCCTGGAGAGAAAGCTGGAATCCTTCGGGCGCGTTCTCGTTTGGGGCGCGCTCGGGATCGTGGGGCTGCTCTTCGGTCTGGGGCTGCTTCGAGGGACCGAACCGTTCGAGATGTTCATGACCTCGGTAAGCCTCGCCGTCGCCGCCGTTCCCGAGGGGCTCCCCGCGGTCGTCACGGTGGCCCTGTCGCTCGGCGTGCTCCGCATGGCCCGCCGCCGCGCGCTCATACGCAAACTGGCCGCGGTTGAGACCCTGGGCTCAACTACCGTCATCTGCACGGACAAGACCGGCACCCTCACCGTGGGCGAAATGACCGTTCGTGCGCTTTACGTCGCCGGTCAACGATACGAAGTTACGGGTGAGGGCTACGATCCCGTCGGTGAAGTCCGCTTTGAGGGCGCGAAAGCCGGGGCGCAGCACGCCGAGCCACTGCTCGAACTGGCAACCCTTATCGTGGGCAACAACAACGCGCACCTCGTCGAGGAAGATGGGGTGTGGAAGGTGGTCGGCGATCCTACCGAAGGCGCCATGCTCGCCGCTGGACCCAAAGCCGGCGCGGACCAAGACCGCATCGAAAGGGAATTGCCGAAGCAGCGGGAGATACCGTTCGATTCAGACCGCAAGCGCAGCACGGTTATCCGCCGGATGCCGGAAGGTCAGCTTCGCGCGTTCACCAACGGCGCGCCCGGGCCGTTGCTTCGATTGTGCACCAGCGTTTACACGGCGGACGGGGTTCAGCCCCTCACGGACCCTGATCGAGAGCGCATCCTCGCTGAGACCTCTTCGATGGCGCAGCAATCCCTGCGCGTGCTCGCATCAGCGTATCGGGACCTCACTGAGGCTGTGTCCGTGGATCCGGCTTCGGAGGAGGTCGAGCGCGACCTCGTGTTCGTAGGGCTGACTGGAATGTACGACCCGCCGCGCAAGGAAGCCAGGGACGCCGTGACCACGTGTCGTTCCGCGGGAATTCGCGTCGTAATGATCACGGGAGACCATCCGGAAACCGCGACGGCCATCGCGCGCGAAATAGAGATCGCCTCCGCCGATGACGTGGCCGTTTCAGGAGGCAGGCTGGACCGGATGTCCGATGCTGAGCTTCGCAGCGCAGTCTCCGGCATCGCCGTTTATGCGCGGGTCACCGCTCGGCACAAGCTGCGCATCGTCCGCGCGTGGAAGGCGAACGATGCCGTGGTTGCGATGACGGGCGACGGCGTGAACGATGCGCCGGCCATCAGAGGCGCCGACATAGGTATCGCCATGGGGCGGGCCGGAACGGAGGTCACCAAGCAGGCGTCGGACATGATCATCACCGACGACAATTTCGCGTCCATTGTGGCCGCGGTGGAGGAGGGACGCGGCATCTATGACAACATCCGCAAAACCCTTCAGTACCTGTTGGCCGGCAACACGGGCGAATTGCTGCTGATGACCATTTGCGTGGTCCTTGGGTTACAGTCGCCCTTACTGCCTATCCACCTGCTCTGGATCAACCTCGTCACCGACGGCCTGCCCGCGCTCTGCTTGGCCATCGACCCCATCGACCCCGACGTGATGAAGCGCCGGCCGCGCTTGCCGTCGGAACGCATCGCGGACCGCGGGTTCCTCCGCACGATGGCCTTGACCGGCGTTCTCACGGCGGGGGTGGCGTTCGCGGTTTATCTCTATATGCTGAAGGCGGGAACCGTCGAAATGGCTCGTTCATACGCCTTTCCCGTACTCGTCTTTGCCGAACTCCTGCGTTCATTTGGCGGCCGGAGCGAAACCAAGCCGGTCTGGCGTATCTCTCTCTTCACAAACGTGAATCTGGTCATCGTCGTTGCCATCTCGTTCGGACTCCAGGTCTTGAGCCAGCACAATGCGATTCTGGGCGCACTCCTGAGGACATCCTACGTGCCGTTCAGCGCCTGCCTCGTCCTTGTCGCCCTGGGCGCGATCCCGCTCACCGTTCTGGAGATCGTGAAGCTTGTACGCCACGCCCGCCGGCCGAAATCCGATCCGGCCATCATTGCGTGAGCCCAGCGCCCGTGATGCCGGGGGTTGCCTGACCAAACGGAGGAGCGCAAAGCAAGTTATTCCTCTGCGCTCCTCCGTTCTCCTCTTGTCTAGGGGGTGCTTTACTGGGCCGGCTTCGGCATCGGCGCCGGGAAGCCATCAGGCAGCACGAATTTGCCCGGGTCCGGCAGCTTCAGATCGGGAAGGTCCTCATCCGTGTTGGCGATGTAGACCCACCAGTTGTTGTAGCCATATTTCGTGTAGCCCGGGTACTTGGGTACGCGTTCCAGGAGCCACCGCTGGTAGCCGGCCTGGTTGTTGCACCATTCCTCGCTGCCGATCTCGCGCGCGGGGCCGCTCACGTCCGGGTAGTTGAACCAGTTGTCCGCGTAGGACATCACCTTGCGCTTGTTGTTGTAGTCGTAGCCGCCCTCGCCGTTCGGCGGAACGTGGCAGTTGCCGACCATGCTGGGAGTGCCCTTGTGGTCAAGTTCGAGCCAACTGAAGACGTTCCACGGATCGCGTTTGCCGTAGGTTTCCCAGATGCCGTCGGCCATCGAAAGGGCAGCCTGGCTCTCGATGCGGTGGGCGTAGGAGTGGATCATATTGTCCGAGCCGACCTCGTAGTTGAAGCCCATCACCCACATCGTGTGGCCGATCTCCGGTGGGATGTCGTAGGGGCGGTAGAACCACGGGTTGTCGGTGGGGCCGAATCGTGCATAACGGTTGGGGATGTAGCCGGCGTACTCGTCCCACGCCATTCCGGACGCGCCCCAGACCCACAATTCGGTGATGTTCTCCTTCTTGCAGCGCTCAAGGATTTTGTTCTCCTCGAAGAAGGCCCGGTAGGAACTGGTCGCCGGCTGCCATTTCTGGGTCTTCCGGTCCGCCAGGAACGTGTCATTCGTGTACCGGAAACCATCAGTCTTGAGGGAATAGCCGTCCACCGTGATGACGTCCACGATCTTGTAGTTGATGTACCCCCAACTGGCTTCCCGGATGGTGTCCACCAGGATGTGGCTGTACTCGACCGGGTCATTCGCCTTGAGCCGCTGGATCAGGGTCTCGCCGGTGGATTTGTCTAGCACCGGGTTATATATGAGGACGATGACTTTCGCTTCCTTGCGTCCGGTAGCTGCCTTCCCGTTATACACGAATTTCGGCTTCGTCCAAGGGGTCTTCGCGGGGTCTGTTACGTAGGAACCCGTGCTTTCAAGGTCGCCGACAGGCTTCACAACCGGGAGTGACTTCCACGCCGGGACGACCGGTCCCGCGAACACCTTCACCGCCAGATTGGGCAGCGTGGCGAGCGCGAGGAGCGAGATGAGCAAACGTTTCACTAGCTGTGCCTCCAAAAGCTATTGGGCAGTGGCTATGCCACCGCCCGAAGTGATCTCTCTATTCTGTTGTGTTGTCCGAGAATCGCATCCACGTGGTGTACTTCCACGGGTCCGATTCCCGGATTTGGAACACCCTGGCTCCGCGGCCACGGGCCACCTTGGGATCGTCATCCTTCCGATTGTACGAGTAATATCCTATCGCGCCGTCATACCCCAGTTGGATGCCAAGCCAATCGCCAACGTAGTTGTTCACGTGGTCGTGGCCGCAGAATATCCCTTTCACATCGCCCCGCTCAAGTACGGCGGCCAAGAGGCCGCTATTCACGCGCGCGGGACATTCGTCCTCTCCGCGGTCGCCTTTGATCTTTATGGACTTGGCCATATCCGTGAATTCGCATAGCGGGATGTGGAAGAACATCAAGCCCGGGATCTTGTGCCCGTACCGGGCTTCCATCCGCCTCGAAGTCTGCGTGTACCAGGCGATCTGGTCCGAGTGAATCCAGTCGTAGCCTGCAGCGGGGCCGTCCACGTACTCGTTCGAATCCAGCAGCCAAAGCGAGAATACGGCGTCTTTGCCCGTGTGGTCTTTGACCAGCAGGTTGGCGTTCCCGACGCCATGGATCGCCCTGGAGCCCCGGACATTGATATTGTACGGGTATGACTGGTAGACCTTGAAAACCTCTTCCTTGCCCATGTGGGTATTCGGAAAATGCTCCTGATCGTGGTTGCCGAAAACCATCGCCCACGGGATCTTCCGCTCTTCTACGGGGCGGGCAACCCAGGCAATCGCCTGCTTCACGTCTGCGACGCTCTTGCAGGTGTCACCGGCGATGCAGTCTCCCCCAATGATGACGACGTCCGGCTTTTCGGCGTCCAGGAGACGGCCCATTAGGGCCGTGGCCCGCGGATCCATCGTTGGGCCATCCTGGATGTCGGAATACATCATCACTTTGAAGGCGCCATACTCCCGGAACTCGAGCTCCGGTTTCGCGGCGCGGGCGGTCTGTGACATGGCAACGGTCAGCATAAGAGTAATCGCTCTCCGGAATGAGTTCGCTTTCGTAACTACCTCCCATCGTCTCGGTCTGCTTCGTGGCGCGCGGACAAAGGTTCGAGTATGGCGCAGATGCTCTGCAGTTGACTCAGGATATGAGCGGTTCGCGAGATGTGGCAATGGATGTCACAATCGTCGCTGAAAGGATATGCGAAGATCTCCCCGAATTGCTCCTTTCACCTGAACCTATGGCACGCTCGTGGAGTACTGTATGGTAGCAGCAGACCATCCTGTCGGCAGATTGTCGGCGCTGGGGTTGCCGCAACTCAGGATTCAGCGTATGGCGGACATTTGGGAGATCAAGCTCTTCGGGTGGCTTCGGGCAACGAGGGGAAACTGTGTCGTCTCGCGCTTTCCTACCCGCAAATGTGCCTCGCTGCTGGCCGCGCTCGCCTACAACATCGATCGCCCCCATTCCCGCGAGGTGCTGACCGAAATGCTCTGGCCCGACGCGGATCCGCAGGCTGCCCGCAATCGGTTCCGGGTCGCCCTGAGCTCGCTGCGCGCTCTGCTTGAGCCGGATGGAGTGCCCGCCGGAACCGTGCTCATCGCGGACCGGAGCGCCGTTGGGCTTAGCGCCGCGGAGGTAACCACGGATGTCCGCGAGTTCGAGGCCACCCTGGCCGCCGCCGGCGCCGCCTCCGGCGCAGAGCGCGAAGCGTGGTTCGCCCGGGCGGAGGCGTTCTATACCGCCGATCTGCTGACCGGCCATTACGACGAATGGATCGTGCCGGAACGGGAGCGCCTCGCGCTGGCCCGCCTCGAAGCCCTATGCGGACTCGCGATTGTCCGGCAGGAGTTGGGCGATATTGATGGCGCCATCGACGCCTGTCAGCGGGCTGTCGCCGCCGATGGACTGCGCGAAGACGCACACCAACGCCTTATGTCGCTCTACCTGGCCAAGGGGGATACAACATCCGCACTTCGCCAGTACCGCGACTTAAGGCGCAAAACCCGGCGCGGGATCGGCCAACCGCCGTCTCCCGCCGCGCGCGCTTTGGCCGAGAGCATCCGCGCCCGTCTCCGGGACAAATCCCCGCCGCCCGCGCAGGCGGGCGCCCCCGATCCTATGACGAGGATCCCGCACCAGCCGCCGGCCGGCGCCCCGCCGCGCCTGCCCTCGAGCCTCACCAGTTTCTTCGGCCGAGACGGCGAGACGGCGCGGCTTGTGGCGCTGCTGTCCGGGGGCGAAACCCGATTGGTCACTCTCTCCGGGTCGGGAGGGTCGGGCAAGACGCGCCTTGCGGTAGAGGTGGCGAGGCTGCTGGAACCGGCGTATGCGGACGCGGTCTGGTTCGTTCCACTGGCAGAGCGGTTCGACGCGCGCCTTATCATCGACGCGATCTTCGACGCCATGCGCTTGCGCCGTCTGCCGGGCACAGACCCCAAGGAACAGGTGATATCGGCGCTGGCCTCCCGGCCATCGCTGATGGTGTTGGACAATTTCGAGCATCTGGTCCCCGATGGGGTCGCCGTTGTCCGCGATTTGCTGGAGCGCGCGCCTACGCTGCGCTGTCTCGTGACTTCACAGGTTCGTTTGCAGTTGTCCGGCGAACGGGAGATTCCACTGGCGCCGCTGGCCATTCCCATCCTGGAGGCGCCACCGGATCGGCTGCTGGACTGCCCCAGCGTCCTGCTATTTGTCGACCGCGCACAGGCGGTGCTCCCGGGTTTCGAGGTGAACGAGCGAAACGCCAGGGCGGTCAGCGAGATTTGCCGCCGTCTGGAAGGCATACCGCTGGCCATCGAACTGGCCGCTGCGTGGGCGCACACCCTCACCCCTACGCAGATGATCGCCCGCCTGTCCAGCCGATTCGACCTGCTGGTCGCCCGTGACCGCGATGTATTCGACCGCCATCGGGCGCTTCGGACTACGGTGGATTGGAGTTACGAACTCCTTCCGGTTCCGCTCCGCCGCTTCTTCACGCGGCTCTCCGTGTTCCATAACGGGTGGACACTTGACGCTGCGGAGTACGTCTGCCAGGAGCCTGACACACTGGATCACATCGCCGCGCTGAAGGAGCGATCGTTCCTGGTGGCGGAGGAACAGTGCGCCGAGATGGCGTTTTCCATGCTGGCGACGCTGCACGATTATGCCGCCCAGCATTTGCCGGACGCTGAAAGCGCCGTCCTCGCCCGGCGCCACGCTGAGTACTACCTCGATCTGTCTCTTCAGGCCGAGCCCGCCCTTCGGGGCGATCGGATGGAGGAATGGCTTGAGCGCCTGGAGTGCGCGCACGGGAACATTTTCGCCGCCCTGGCGTATTCGCTTGGTCCCACGGGAAATCCGGAGGTCGCGGCGAGGCTCGCGGCCGCTCTCGCGATGTTCTGGGAACACCGCGGCCGGCTGAGGGAGGGGCGGCACTTTCTGACCCGCGCCCTAGCACAAGTGGTCGAACCATCCGTGCGCCTCCGTGCCCTGAACGCCGCATCTCGTCTGGCGGTGGTGCAGGGCGACGCTATTGTGGGCGCCGACCATGGGGCGGAAGCACTTTGGATCGCGCGGGACCTGGGCGATGAACGTGAACAAGCCCTCGCCCTGCGCAACCTCGCGTACGTTGACTTCATCCGAGCCGACTACACCCATTCGATCGCGCTGCAAGAGCTCTCACTCGCGCTGTTCCGCAAGATCGATGATAAATGGGGAATGGCGGCGTCGATGGACGATCTGGGCAGCGTCGTGACTCGGACCGGGGACTACGAGCGGGCGCGCGCCCTGATGGAGGAAGCTCTGGCCCTGTACCGCGAGATAGGCCACCGCGAGGGCCAGGGCTCGGCCCTGTACGGTCTTGGAGTGGTCGAGCGTGACCTTCTGGACTACACCTCAGCGCGGGAGTACCTCACTCAGACCCTCGCCGTGGCGGAGGAACTCAAAGACGTTCAGTGCATTGCGCTCGCCGCGACCGCACTGGGCAGCGTGGCGGCCCTCAGCGGCGATGCGCGGGAGGGCGGAGAACGGATCTCACAAGGCATTACGCTTTTCCGGGAACTTGGCGATTCGCGAGGCTTGTTCGTAGCGCTATATCACCTGGGCGCGACCGTCGAAAGGCGGACGGATCCTGAAGCGGCGGTCGCCACCCTGCGCGAGGGATTGCAGTTGGCCAACAAGGGTGGGGACCCCAGATATACGCTTTACAGCCTCGACGCCCTGGGTCTCGTCGCCGCGGACATGGGCCAGTTGGAGCGCGCGGCGCGCCTCCTGGGGAAGGGTGAAGCCTATCGCGTTGATCTCGGATACCCTTGGCCGCCTTACATTCTGGATGATCGCGAGAGGACGCTCTCCGGGGTCCGGGCCGCGCTGCCCCCGGAAGCTCTGGACAGACAGTGGCGCGAAGGGGCGTCGATGTCCCTGGAAGATGCCATCCGCTATGCGTCCAGATAGATCCGCTCCGGACGGGATTTGTTCCCGCAATTAGCCGGCGATACCGCAATTGCTGAGAAAAATCTGTAGATTTTTCGTCGCTGCCAGTCTTTAACGCTCCTGCTAATGATGTGTTTGCGGTGGACGGGTATTCTACGTCTGCAGATCATTCACGTCCCAGGCGCGTGTGGCGCCTGAAGGAGCATCATAAATGGCGGTGTTTGAAAATACTATGGAGAAGGCCGGGCGATCGTTTGGCGCGGCCTCAACGGAGCAGCGCATCATTCCGCGGCGCCGCAGCCGCCGCGGTATAGGCTTCTGGCTGGACTGGGCCCCGATGATTGGGCTTGGACTGGCAATAGCAGTATCGGGCGTGCATTGCATCGGCGCCTCCTTATTTGGGAATCCGCCGGCGATGATTGCGCAGACCAATCGCGCCGGGCACAGTGTCAAAACCGCTCAAGCCCCGGACAGTAGCACGGGCATCCCTGTCGCAGTACGTATCGCGTTTTAACAGTGACGCCGATACGCCAGCCGCCGGAAAATGTGAACAAGACCGCCGTCAGGGAACCCTGACGGCGGTCCGTTTTCGTGCGGGGGCCGATGTGCCTATTTCACAGCATCATCGTTCACTGCAGAGCCTGCCCGCTTCGGCGGCATACTCGCGGAACAGGCGCATGTACAATTCGTATTCATGCAACGAGACGCCTGGAGGGGTCTGGTGGTCTACGCTGATGATGAACCCCCCTCCCGAAGCGGTTGGCAACAGGCGCTCGAACTCAGCCCGCATAGCGGCCTCGCCCCGGGTCATCACCATTTTGTCGTAGTGGCCGATGAAGCGCATCCGCGGGTGCTCGGCTCGAAGGCGCGCGATATCGGCGCCTGCCTGCCGCTCCAGGGGAAGGATGCCGTCAAGACCCGCATCCTCGAACCAGTACGACGGGATCGTCACGTCGCCGTCTGAGTCCACAACGCTCAGTATCCCGCGTTCATTCAGCGCGGGGACGACGCGCCCGTAGTATGGTTTGAGAAACTCGTTGAATTGAGCCTTCGAGAGCATCGGGCCGTGGTTATAGCTCAAGTCCTCGCCGAACGTCATGAAGTCTGGGGTGCATATATCGCAGATCTCCTCGACGACATACAGTATCCAGGCGGACAGGTCGTTGTTGATCCGATGCATCAGTTCGGGCTGATCGTAGAACGCGTACAGGTGCCGTTCGATTCCGAGCAGCGTGCGCGGGAACCAGAAGAATCCGTCCACGCTGAACCACAGGACCACTTCACCACGTTTCTGCTGCTGCGCCCAGTCTTCCCACATCGCACGATCGATCGCCGGCCGGGGGAAAAGGTACGGGCGGATTCGTTCATATCCGTCCATATCTTCGACCAGGGAGCGGCCTTCACCGGAAGGATTTGGGAATCCGGGGCGGCGTATTCCGACCCAGTCCTGCATGTACACGTCCTGCCCGAAATGGCGGTTGACGGCGTAACGGTCAGTCACGGGCAATCCTTCGGCGCTCCAACGATCGATCGTTTTGTCCCACCAAACGGCCCATTCCACGAGGGGCAGACGGTCAAACGGCAGAAAGTTCATCACTGCGTGAAAGCGTTCGCGGGGGTTCATCTCATCCATCTCGTGTCCTTTGGGCGTCAGCTGCCAATGTTCGGCTTCATTGTAGGCACGATTCGCATCGCGGTTTCGCCGGGCCGGGCGTGGTTGCGGGGAATGGTTTCACCTTCTGGCTTCCGGCGGGGCGTCGCGTGGTAGTATACCAGAGGATCGGCTTCTCGATTCGCGATCCGCCATGCCTTGAAAGGAAACGTCCTCAATGATCGGCAACACAACCCTGTCTAACCTCGCGACACTTCGCGATTTCCGCAGCAAGCGTTTCTCCTCTTACGATCCCACCGGCGGAAACCACGACTGGTGGGATCTCGCCGCCGGCGAGACCCTTGCCATCGCCGACACGCATTCCCCAGGGTGTGTGAAGCACATCTGGATGACGACCAACTGTGAGGCGCCGGCTTACCTTCGCCGACTGATTATCCGCATGTACTGGGACGGCGAAGAAACTCCCAGCGTTGAGTGTCCACTGGGTGATTTCTTCGGCCTCGGTCACGGATTGCAGCGGAACTTCAACAGCCTTCCATTGCAGTTCAGCCCCCAGGATGGCCGCGCGATGAACTGCTGGTTCCCGATGCCCTTCAGTGAGGGGATGCGCATCACGGTGACCAACGAATGCGAAACCGAGGGCGCCTGGGTGTACTTCTATATCGACTGGGAGGAATACTCCTCGCCCGAACCGACGAGATACCTCGCCCGCTTCCACGCGCAGTGGCGCCGCGAGAATCCGACGAAGGGCTACGAGATCCCCTGCGGACCGGACATGAGCGATCCAAAGGCGTGGCAGAAGGCCTACCACTTTGGCCTCAAGAACACAGACGGCAAAGACAACTATGTGATCCTGGACGCCCTCGGCAGGGGACAGTTCGTTGGCTGCCACCTCGACATCGACTGTTTTGAGCGCCAGCTGAACGACTGGTACGGCGAAGGAGACGATATGATTTTCGTCGATGGCGAGTCATGGCCGCCGGCGCTGCACGGCACCGGCACCGAGGACTACGTCAACATGGCCTTTTGCCCGCGTCAGGAATGCAGTATGCCCTATCATGGCCTGATTCTCTACAACGAGGGTATCGGCTGGCCGTGGAAGGGCAAGCAGACCGTGTATCGCTACCACATCGAGGACCCGATCGCCTTCACAGAGTCGATCCGCGTCACAATCGAGCACGGTCACGCGAACAAGCTGAGCAACGACGTATCGTCCACCGCGTACTGGTACCAGTTGGAACCACACGGCGCGTTCCCGGTTCTTCTGCCCGTTGCGGAACGCCTTCCGCGCCCGGACGAACCAAGATACGAATACGGGAAGTAGAGTCACGACCTGGTCGTCAGGGTCTCCGGTCACACCGATTCTAGTGAAATGCAGAGCGGGGTACAGGTTCCGAGGAACCTGTACCCCGCTCCGGCGTTGCGCCTCAGTGGGCGCCAGGGCGCGAGATTGTCAAACGCTTCGGCGTTACGGGTTCGTATCGAGCCCGACAGACTTGCGTGCGATGCGAAGCGCATCGGCCAGGTCGATTTTACCGTTGGCTTCCACGTCGTAGCGCGGCAGGTAGTTCTGCGGGAGTGTGGAGAGGCCGCCGGCCCATCGCAGGCTGTTGATCACGTCCAATGTCGTGAACGGCCCTGCGGGGGCGTCCGGTCCGACCCGGTCGATGACGACATCGTCAACGAAGAGAGTCTGGCCAACGGCATCCGCGCCGAGAGCGCAGATGATCCGGATCGCGGCCGTGCCAACGGGAGGCGTCAAACGAACGCCAACCGTCTGGGCCGAGTTGTCCCAACTACGGTAGTTAAGGACCTGTTCCCACTTGTTGGGAACAGTCGTATACATCCAGTTGGCGCCTGCCACGAGGCCGCCGGCGTAGCCCCACCACGGGGCTTCGTTGCCGGCCGCGTCCAGGAAGTCGAAGCCGCACTGTCCGATGGCGGCGCTCGTCTTGAGCTTGAAGTAGATGTTATACGTGCTGTCCGCGACAATGGGCATCTGGTAGCTGAGGTAGCCGTCATACCATACGGCGGCCGTCGACTTCCAGTAACCGGCGAAATTGCCGGAGTATTTGGTGTTGGAAGAGACGCCGACGATGGGGCTTCCGTAGTTCAGTACCCACGGGGCGAGTCCGCCTTCAAAGCCGCCGTTTACGATCACGCCGGTCTCAAGTTTACCGGTCAGTGTGATGTCCTTGGCGACGGGTACAGTGGCGGCGTTGGTGGTGTCGATCGTTACGGCGTTGTTGGCGAAACCGAGGGCGTCCGCATACAGTTCCTGGCCGGCGCCAATCGGCACGTCGAAGAACTTGTATTTGCCGTTTGCATCACTGACGGTGGCAGGACCGCCAACGCCACCGATCTGGATGACAGCGTTGTTGATACCGGCGCCGTAGGCGTCCTTCACAACTCCGCTGACTTTCACCGTGGGCGGGGTAACCATCTTTCCGATCAGGTTGCAGGCTGCGCCCACCTGTCCGGCAGTCCAGACGATTTCCGGCTCGACAAACTCCTGAACGTCATGGCGGCGGGAAACAAAGCTGCCGACGCCGCTGAAGTCCGGCACGTTCACGCCGGGGCTGGGAGCGGAGTCCGGCCAGCTGTCGCCCCCGGGGAAGACTTCGGCGCCGATAACGTACGTCGTGAAGGGCGCGAGAGTCACAACCGGATTCGCCGCGGCGTATCGGAAGTCACCGACCTTGGTTGAACCGGTGCCTGCGGAGACAGTGGCGGACGAGACCAGGTCGACGCCCTGCCAGAGGCCGATCGAGTGGGCGGACGACAGGCCGGTGCCGGCCCAGTCCACGAAGCCCAGTTGGGATACGTCGATTGAGTAGGCGCCCGTGGTGAAGGCATACCCGACGACGCCCGCAAGGTTGGTCCGCGCAGCGCCGGTGCCCTTGCTTACGAGCATCGGCTGCATCGAGGAGATCTGCTTGGTGAGCGCGAAGTCGAGGGTTGCCGGTGCGTTGCCAAGTGTGAGAGGCGAATCGGCCGACGTGTTGTAGAAATCAGCGCCTGCGGCCACGTACCAGTTGCCCGACGGCAACGGCATGCTGTAGTTTCCATCATACGTCGTTGTCGTCGTCGTGTAAGTCGGGTTCACGGAGGCGTTTGCGGACGAGTTGAAGTAGACGGTAGCGCCCATGATGCCGTTGCCGCCGTCAGTAACCCGGCCGGAGACCACCTGGTGGGGAATCGGCTTGAAGTAGGCGACGATGGAGTGACCGTTGGCATTCACGTTCTTGAACGTGTATGAGGTAATCGGTCCCTGATCGACGCCGTCCACCACCACCCGGTCGATTGCATAGTAGGCGATGAGGGGGTCTTCCGGGGTAATGGTAAAGGTCTTGTCCGTTCCGCCGGGCACTCCCACGGCGGCGCCGGAAGGAGTGATCGTTCCACCCGGTCCGACAACGGAAGCCGCGATCGTATAGATAGTTGCCTGGACGCCGAACTTGGTCTTCAAGCTGGCCTCAAGAGCCGTTCGCTTGGCATCGGTGATCGCTGTGTTGTACAGGTAGACATCGCCGATGTTGCCGTTGAAAGTGGTCCACCCGTCGGGGTCGTTTCTGCCGACGTCGATGTAGTGCATGTAGGTCTGGCCGCCCGGTGTGAGCGCGGTCATGTCAGTCGGGTTCTGCGCCGTGCCGGACATAATCTGCGTGCCGTTCGCATACACGATGTATGTGCCGGTCGGCTGAACCACGAGGCTGAGGATCACCTTCTGCCCTTCGGCGAAGGCTGTGTTAGCGGGCGCATAATCGAGAGTGCCGTTGCAGCGCACGTTTACGAGACCGGTGTCGTTCCTCACGCCCAGAACCAGGCGATCATAGAAGACATCAATCACGGAATCCCAGTTGTTGCTGGCGGTTCGCGCGGCGGCCATCCTGATGACGGCGATCGCTGTTGCGCCGTTGCAGGGAATCGCCGAGAGGTTCTCCCCGCCGACACGCCAACCGGGGCCGTCGGCCACGTTCTTCTCCCACTGCACGCCACCGATCAACTCGGTGGTTGGAGCGCCGATGCGGGAGAGCATCAAGCCGGCGGGACTGGCTGCGGGCCACGCGCCGGCAGCCGGTATGGACGTGGAATATGCGGAGAAAATGAGGTCCGGATCGTAGTCCGGATCAACGGCCAGCACGATGTTGGGGGCCGTGGTTGGCGTGGTTGAGACCGTCACCGTCGTGCTGCCCTTGAAGCCGGGGGTGCTGGCGCCGATGGTGTAGTTTCCTGGCGGAACTGTGAGCGAATAGTAACCGCCGCCGGCCGTTACTGTCTGGGGCGTTGAGTAGTCGGCCGAAGCCGCGGCCACCGTGGCATTGTCAACGCCCGCGCCACCGGCGTCTACAACCCGACCGTTGAGAACCAGCGGATCGGATTCCGTCAGGGCGCAGTCATCAGCGTAGAAGGTGACGGCGTTATTGAGGGAGTGAATCTCGAAGTAACTCATGAAGGTGTCGCCGATGGCAGGCTGAATCCAGGCGGATTGGAGCTGCGTCCAGTTTTCAGTGTTGATGCTCTGGGCTCCAACGTCCACGCGGTTGCCCGATGGCTCAAACCGGTAGCGCAGGGTGATGGTCTGCGGGGTCGTCGCCGCGCCGGGGACTTTCACCCAGGCGCTCAATTTGTAGAATTTGGCGTCCGAGACCGGAAGCGATACCCCAGTGCTGTATGCGCCCTGGGAATCCCCCTGCGACACGCTCGACCAGCCAGCAGCGTTGTAGCAGGAAGCGTAATTGGTCCCGCTGTGTGCGGCCGTCGCGTCGGTGACCACGGTCACCGTGCTGCCGCGAACCACTCCGGACCAGCCGTTACTGCCGGCTTCGAAGCCGGGGTTGGTGAGCAGGTTAGCGGCGACTGCGGCACTCAGGCCCGCGGTGAGAAACAGGAACAGCAACATTGCGGACGCCCGGATGAATCGCCAGATGCGCGGATTCGGATCGCGAGTCGTCCAAGGCGTAAATACCTTTTTCAATTGTCTTCCACCTCCTCAAGGATTTGTAGCGTTGTTGCAAACACAGTGCCGGGTTGCCTCAACCCGCACCCCTGACGCAACGGTTCAGGGTTGACGAGAAATTGCGATGACGTTTTCAGTGCCACGGGATAGTTATGGATTCGGTCAATGCCGGCCCGCGTCCTTCTGGTGGAAGCAGGTACAGGCGGTCACCACGAACGCCTCGAACAGCTCGAAGCGGTGCCAACGGGTGACGCCACCGTTTGTGCCGGTGGGCGGCATAGCAGATGCGAGTCCTCCATGTGTTTAGTACAACCAGCATGGGCAGATTCCCTACAACATTCTTGTTATGAGCATCGCCGGATGGTTACGGTTTCGCGGGTTGTCGCTTCCACGTACCGGTGAAGGCGGGAGACACCGAGGAAATGGTGGTGCCCGCCGCCCCAATTGACGTAACAAGTCGTTGTTAGATATGATTATAACGCATTGGATAAGTTAATAGTACTAACATACACTATTCTTCGGATTCGCGCAAGTAGTCAATCACCGAATGCCGCAGCTCCCCGGCGCGAACCGCCCCCTGCCGTTTGCGAACACTTTCTGGAGACTCGTTAATGAAGCAGACCAGCATGTTCCGGATCTCTCTGTATTGCGTCCTAGCGTCCCTCGGGTGGCTATCCACAATCAACCGATGCATGGCCGCACCTTATCTCGATAACCAGACGGTGTACTCCAACCAGGACCCGAACACCGAGACGCGGCGAAGCGATCACATCCGGCTCGCCTTCGGCCACTACAACCGGGATACCGGGATGGGCGGTATGTCCGAGACGATGGCGCAGGGCAACCTGCAGATGTATGAGCAGATGTGGAACCGTTGGGTGGTGGAGATGGGCCTCCACGACATCAACGAGTCCGCCACCTCCCCGAACGGTAACAAGTACAGGGCCAATTTCAACTTCTTGATGACCTGGGACGACGGGGGTGGCGGGGGCGCTTACTCGACGATGGACGCCAACGGCTTCTTCTATGCCATGGCGAACCCTGGTTACTGTCGGTATGACCCTCCGTCCGGAGCAACCCCGCACGAGTTCGGTCATGTCTGGGAGGGCACCGGTGCGGGCTTTAACGGGACGGACAGCTCCGGGTCGTGGTGGGAATGCACCGCCAACTGGATGCAGTTGCAGTTCCTGAACACATACCCGCAGGCGGGCGGCTATCTGTACAACAGCATGTACTACCCGGCCCACGGCAGGGACTACTACGATTCCTTCCTTATCTGGGAAGCGGCGCACGACGATCCCCGTTACGGTGTGGCCTGGGTCGATAACGTCTGGTCGAACGCGACTCCCGACCAGCAGGTCCACGAGTTCATCATCGACCGCATGATCCGGGTGGACTCCTCCGGCTCCCCCGATAAAGCCGGGGCGGTTAAGGACCTCTGGGGCGATATGGCGAAGAAGTCCATCACCCAGGATTTTGAGCGACAGCGCTGGTTGGCCCAGGCCAACGGCGCCGACGACGGATCCAACTGGGACTTCTACCAGAGGTGTCGCACTCCGCTTGTGAAGATGCCCGGTACCCCGGGCTGGTATCGGCCCGAGCGGAGCCACCTTCCGATGGAGTTCGGCTTCAACATGATCCCGCTGACTGCGACGCCGGGAATGACGGTCGGCTGCGACTTCGAATCGGACTGTGATCCGGTTCGGCAGTCCGACTGGCGAGCCTGCCTCGTGGCGGTCAGCGCCAATGGCGATGCCCGTTACTCCACCCTCTGGAACAAGGGCCTCCAGTCGATGAGGCTTTCGCTGGACGAGACGAAACTCTACCTCGTCGTGATCGCCACCCCGAAGCCCATGAAGATCGCGGACCCGGTGTGGACCGCCTATACCACCGACGCGGGCCTTCAGTTTCCTTATCGCCTGTCCTTCACCGGCGCCACGCCGAAGAATGTGGTCTACCCGGTGCACACCCACAGCGGGATGATTCAGCATCCTAACGGTGGTGGCTGGAAATCCAACACGGCAACGGTTGATGCTACCGCCTGGATAGGGCCCAACGCACAGGTTCTCGACACCGCCAAAGTACGGGGCTATGCCCGCATCGAAGATTACGCGGTGGTGAAGAACAGCGCGCAGGTGCGTGACTACGCCGTCGTTTACGGGCATGCGATGGTGGAGGGCAACGCCCAGGTCTATGGCAATGCCAAGGTGAGGGATTGGGGTCACGTCTTCGGCTATGCGGAGGTCTATGAGAACGCGAAGGTGATAGAACACGCCAACTGCGGCGACGGCAACGCCACCATCCATACAGAGGTGTACGGCGCCGCCATCGTCAAAGGCACGGCCTACGTATATGACACCTCGACCTTCGGCGGATGCATCATTGTAGACGGCGATACGGCCAACGGCAACGGCACGGCCGTGGCCGACCACGGAGTGCACTTCGGCTGGGCCTGGGGGCAGGATCCGGGGCGATTCGCCGGGCTCGCGGACAACGGATACATTTACGCCCAGCACACGTTCGAAAAAGACAACGCGGTGTTCGCCATCGACCAGTTCGGTATCAACCACGGATTCCTGATGAACGGTTGCCGGGTTGCCAAGGACACCGTTGCCCCAACGCGCGGTGGCCGGGTTCTGCCGCTGGACGGCGTCAACCAGTACGTTGAACTCCACAATTCTGTGAACGATTTCAGGAATACAGCGATCACTGTCTGGGCGAAGTGGACCGGCAGCGCTTCCGATCAGCGCATCTGGTCGATGGGAGACGGCGCCGGCAAGGTGATGTACCTGACACCCAGCGATGGGACGACCGGTGGGCTGCGCTTTGTCATCACAGACGGTGTAACAATCGAAACGCTCGATGCGGCCGCCCCGCTGCCCACGAACACATGGAGCAATGTTGCGGTGGTTTTCTCCGGAACGACCGCCACGCTATATGTCAACGGAATCTCGGTCGCCTCCAACCCTTCCGTGACCCTCTTCCCAGACAGCCTGAATGCCCCGCTGATGGAGAACGCGAATTACCTGGGACGCGGAAACGCGGGCAACTACTACCAGGGGTATCTCGACGACTTTCGGGTGTACATGAGAGCGCTCACCCCGGGGGAAGTCGCGGCCATCTCCTCAGCCGCGGCCCCGGCGCCTGTTACCGTTACAGCGGATGTTACGCCTCCAACCCCCAACGCCGCCACCTGGCTCGTTGCACCGAATGCGATGAGCGACAGCGCCATCACGATGAGCGCAACGCCGGGCGTTGACGTCAGCGGTTGGGTGGAGTACTACTTCACCTGTGTGTCCGGCGGCGGCCACGACAGCGGCTGGGTGTCGTTCAACAAATACACGGATGTCGGCCTTGCGCCTGGCAGCTCTTACGCCTACACGATCAAGATGCGCGACCGCGCTGGAAACATGACGGGTGAATCGGCGCCGGCAGTCGTAACGACTCCAACATCCACGGTCGATGCGGCGAGTTTCGCCTACGGGCCTATCGGCATCTCCTCCAGCGCGATCAAGATGACCGCCGCGGCCATCGCGAACGCCAGCGGGCAGACAGAGTACCTGTTCAGCAGGCTCGGCAAGTCCAGCGGATGGCAGGCATCGCCTACGTGGCAGGACACAGGTCTCGCGGCGAACAGCAGTTTCACCTACACCGTTCAGATGCGTGACGCACATGGGACCGTCGGTGCTGCGTCGGCCGGTGCAGTTGCGACGGCAACGGATATGGCCGCGCCGATCCTGCCGCGCAGCTACGCTCAGTGGCAGATGCTCCCGTATGCGACCATCGACAACAAGGTGAGCATGACCGCCCAGTCCCCGGCAACCATTGATGCGACCGGCGTTCAGTACTACTTCCATTGCACCAGTGGAAACGCGCCGGACAGCGCCTGGCAGAGCAGCGCCAGCTATCTCACTCCTTCACTTCCCGATGGAACCTTCACTTACATCTATAAGGTCCGGGACGGGGCGAGGAACGAGTCTCCGTATTCCGTCGGCTACAGCGCGACGATCACTCCCACGAGCGGCTATCACACCTGCGCATTTGCGTCCCTGGCGACCCTGCCCGACGATAACCTGGTCACCTTCAACGGAGTCGTGATCGGAATTAACGCAGACAACTACCTGGTGCGGGACGCCGGCGGAAGCGCGACAATCACCGTGAAGCCGAGCACCTACGCTCAGGCAACCAGCCTGTCGATGGCGTTCAAGAGCGTGACCGTAAGCGGGCACTTGTATACCCTTGCGGGGAAGCGGGTTGTCACCTATGCTACCCTCACGTCAACCGGCACTCCGGCATACAGCATCTCCGGGAAGGTCACGACGACCGGCGGAGCCGCCGCAGTCGGCGCTACCGTGTACTTCTCGACCGCGCCCAACGCGTCCGTGAATCCAAACGGAACGGCGACGACGGATGCATACGGCAATTACAGCATGCCGATCGTCAACGGGACGTGGTACGTTTGCGCCGGTGGAACGGCCTATGTTACCTCGGCCGATCGCGTTGTGGTCATGAACTCGGCCAATGTGCCGAACACGGACTTCACTGTGGTGATTAAGCCATCCATATCCGGAAGGGTCATCAACCAGGCCGGCGCCGCTGTTCCGGGCGCCACGGTCTGCTTCTCCACAACCCCGGACGCCGCGGCCAATCCAGCCTACACCGTCAACACCGACGCCTTGGGGAACTACACGCAGGTAGTGCCGACCGGCATCTGGTATGTCTGCGCGGGCGCGAGGAACTACCAGATCACGATGGACCAGCGGGTCACTGCCGATAACATCATCAGCGGCGTCAACTTCACGCTGCCGAACCCGATCCCACGATCCGTTCCGCGTTCGGACCAGTTGCTGTTTTCCGCGGTGACAGACGCCCTCCCGGTTGTCGGCGCCACCGGAAACTGGCCAACGTATCTCCCGTCCGGCCAGACGCTGACGACCACCACATCCCCAACCGTGCAGGTCAGCAATCGCGTGAAATGGGAGAAAAACAACCGGATCACTTCCAACGATGGATATATTCTGGCCCGGTATGCGGCGCCCATTCCGGTTAACGGCGTAACGATCGTCGCGGCCATCAGGCCCACCTATTGCAGCCCTGGCGGTGAGCCCCGCGGCGAGATCGTCGACATCTTCTACGATCGCTTGGCTTTGGCCATCAGCCATTCGGATGGACGGGTCATGGTGACACGGAACTACTGGAATGACTGGGGTCCTGCCATCCCCAGTGGGAGGAAGACGGTCCTGAGCCTGGTGGTTCAAACGGACGGATCGTACAGGGCCTATTCCAACGGTTCCCAGATTATGGCCGGCGGCCCCAACGGTGACTGGACCTCGATCAACCCGGACCACACAGCCACATGGGGCAGCGATCCCGACTACACCCACTACGTCTCCGTGGGGCGCAACGCCCCCGATGGCTGGAGCGCGTACAACGGAAACATCGGCGATGTGTTCGTGTATAAGGTGGCTCTGACCGACGCGGAACGCCAGCAATTGGAAGGCGACGTTATGGCAAGGTTCGGAACCGCCGGGCCGTACACCCTGGCTGATGCCGCGAGAGCTATCACCATTGCGGGAGGCCTTGATACCGCCACCACGGCGGACGCGATCCGCCTGAATGCGGAATTGTCCGGCGCATCCATCTCCGCGGTGGACGGCCTGGATGCCGTTCGCATCGCTCGCAAGGTGGTGGGCTTGGAGCCCAATCCGTAAGCGCTTGAAGGCCACGTGAACAAGCGAGGAGGGGGCTGCCTCCCTCCTCGCTTGTCTACTACGTTACGACCGGCTTCAACCGTCTTTGAAACCGAGTTTCCGCCGCCGTGCCAGTTCGTCGCGGACCTCCTTGTCCAGATGCTGCATCGCTTCTTCGGGAGACAGGATTCCGCGAACGGCGAAATCCTCGGCTCGCGCGATGTGGTCCATCAAGAATACCTGGTAAGGCACCGGTGGCGGTGGTTCCAGGTAGGGGCTGGCCAGAATCTTGAGGAAGGTGGCGTACTGCGGGTTCTTGCGGACATATTCCCGGTACTTCGGCGCATTGGCCACGGCCGGCCACAGCGGCAGCCATCCCCCGCGCGTGTAATACTCCGCCGCGCGCTCGGGTTTCTCCAGCCCGGACCAGAATTTGATGAACTCCCAGGCGCCCTCCACCTGCTTGGCTCCTTTAGGGATAATCATGAAGTTGCCTTCCCCAAGGCCGGCCATCGGGATTCCGCCGCGCGGGGGCGGTATCGGCGCGGTCATGTAATCGAGATTCGGGGCGTACTTGCGCACCTGCTCCACGCGCCATTGGCCGTCGATTGTGGCGGAGTAGCCGCCATTCATGAACGGCCAGCCTCCCGCGAACGAGCGCGTGTCCAACCCAGCCTCATAGCGCACGACGTTCTCGTAGCCCAGACGTTTGCGGCGGCTCACCAGATAGCGGAGAGCTCGAACGTTGCCGGGCGTGTTGAGTGTGACCTTCCCGGTGTTCCAGTCATAGAAACCCCCGTGAAACGAGCGCGCGATACCGAACAGACCGCTGGGTAGGAAACCCATCCTCGTGAGGTTTCCATTTTTATCGAACTGGTTCAGCCGGTCTGCGGCGCTGTCCAGTTCTTCGAGGGTAGTGGGGAACCGGTTCGGATCGAGTCCGGCCGCTTTGAACTGGCTGGGGCGGTAGTAGATCGCGAAGTCGTTGATGCCGATGGTAATCCCGTAGACGTGGTTCTTGTATGACCCGATTCGGACCGCGACAGGATATGCATCGCGCCGGAAGCGGGCCAGCAGTTCCGGTCCCATCAGATCGTCCATGGGGCGAAGCAGGTTTCCGTCCGCCCACGTTGGGATCACCGGGTTCCACTGAGCCATGACGTCCGGCGGATCCCCGCCGGTGACGGCGAGGAGGAATTTGGAATCCGCGCTGTCCGGCACGGAGAGAGGGATAACCTCGTACTTGTCCTGGCTCTTGTTGAAGTCGTCCGCGATGCCCCTGACAACGACTTCCCATTCCGCGGTCCACATATGCCAGAACCGCACGGGGATACGGTCCTTGCGATGCTGAACCACGGGGCGCGGCCAGAAGACGATGGCGATGGCCGCCAGCGCCCCAAGAATCGCCGCGGCCTGGCGCACGCGCACAAGCCACTTGGGAATTACGTTATCCATTTGCAGCATCCTTCAGACCGTCTGAGCGGACGAGCACGAAGCGTCTCATCAGTTCTTCCCTCCCGTGGTAGCGATGCCCTGGATGAAGGTGCGCTGCGCGAAGAAGAATAGCAGGATGATGGGCAGCGTGAACAGCGTGGACCCCGCCATCAACTGCGACCATTTGGTGCCGTACATCGACAGGAACTGTTGCAGGCCGTAGGCAAGTGTGTACTTGCCGGGGTCGTTCAGGTAGAGGAGGGGGCCGAAGAAATCGTTCCAGGTGCCCATGAACTGGAACAGCGCGCAGGTGGCGAGGGCGGGCCGCGCGAGCGGGAGCACCACTTTAAGGAAAATGGTCCACTCGCTGCAACCGTCCACGCGCGCCGCCTCCGCCAGTTCCTCCGGCAGCGTCCTGAAGAACTGGGTGAGCAGGAAGATGAAAAAGGCCGAACCGCAAAAGGCCGGCACTGTGAGCGGGAGGTAGGTTCCGTACCACCCAAGTGCTCGGAACAGCGCGAACACCGGCACCATGGTGACCTGGCCGGGCAGCGCCATCGTTGAGATCATCAGCGTGAACAGCACGCTCTTGCCCCAGAACTCCAGTCGAGCGAAAGCGTATGCCACCAGCGCGCTGGACGCAACGGCCCCGATGACCGTGATGATGCACAGTGTCAGGGTATTCCGCAGGTAGTTCAAGAACGGTACCGTGCGCAACGCGTCCGGGTAATTGCTGAACTGAATGGGGTGGGGCAGGAGATTCCTGAACGAGACAATCCCCTCAGCGCCCGAAGTCGCATATATCTGCGTGTCCGGTTTCAGCGATGTCGAGACCATCCATAACAGCGGCAGCAATGCAGGGATAGCCAGCGCCAACAGGAGGGCGTGCGTCAGGATTGTCTGCAGACGCGAAGGCGCAAGGGGGTCGCGCGAGCGGCGTTTGGGTCGAACCGGGGGAACCGGCCTAGCTGCCATAATGTACCCACCTTCGTTGCGTGCGGAAGAGAAGCGCTGTAAAGACCGTGACCAGCAGGAAGAGAATCCACGCCATCGCGCTGGCATAGCCCATGTCCAGATACCGCCACGCCCTGTTGAACAGGTACAGGGAGTAGAACATGGTGCTATCCTGAGGCCCTCCCGAAGTCATGATGAACGCCTGGGTGAAGTACTGGAACGCGCCGATGACCCCCATCACGAGATTGAAGAAGATCACCGGCGTGAGCATTGGCAGCGTGATGTGGAAGGTCCTTTGCAGCGGGGTGGCGCCGTCCATGACCGCCGCTTCGTACAGGTGAAGCGGAATGTCCTTCAGGCCAGCGAGGTAGATGATCATACTACCGCCGACACCCCACAACCCCATGAATACCAGGCTCCAGAATGCCCACTTCGGGTCCTGAAGCCAGGCCGGTCCCACGATTCCTACCTTTGCCAGCAATCCGTTGATGAGGCCTATCTGCGGGTTGAGTATCCACACGAATACCAGCGACGTGCCAACCGCCGGGACGATGGAAGGCAGGTAGAAGATGGTCCGGTAGGCGCTCATCCCGGCGACACGCGCATTCAGCAGCAACGACAGACCTACGCCGCAGACGATCCCGAGAGGCACGGCAACAAAGGCGTACTTGAGCGTAATCGCAAGCGATTTCCAGAACAGCGGATCCGCGGTCAGCAGCGCGTGGTAATTCGCGGTTCCCACCCACTCCGGCGGCGAGACGATATTGTACTTCGTGAACGAGAAATAGACGCTCGAAACGAAGGGGAACAGCGTAAAGACCAGAAACCCGAACAGCCATGGGCCGAGGAAGGCGTACCCGATGAGGTTGCGATGAAGGTGACCCTTACGTTTCACTGCCGCGTCTCCCCTTCGTTTGCGGCCGTCAACCTGTCACCCTTCCCGAGAAGGCGGATCTCCTGAAGGCACATCGCATAGCGGCTGCCGGTCGGGTTCGACTTGAAGGTTGTACCGCCCCAGCCGGAGCTGAAATTGGCCGCGTAACAGAGCCAGAGACTGCGCCCGTCCTTGCCGATGAACTTGGAAGGCGCGTTCACAAAATACGCCTGCTCACCGAAATTGGCGAGATATGTAACCAGACGCCACGGTCCGGTGATTCTGCTCGATTCGAGGACGTAAGTGTTGTATCGCGAAACCGTATTTCCGCCATCGGTGACGAACATGAGGTATTTCTTGATCGGCGCATCATAGGTCATCGTGACGCATCCCGTGTGATCCCGCCATTCGGCTATGGGCCTTATCTTTGCGAAGTCCTTCGTCCAGACGGCGGCGCCCTTCTTGTCGTGTCCCGCGAAGTACTCATATTTCGACGCGTCGTTCATGTTCTTGAGGCTCGGCACAACCCGGATGAGATAAACGTTATCGGCGGTGATCCAGCTGTTGTACGCGAAACGCCGGTCCTTGCCGTCGGAGGCTCCCTGCGCCACAAGGTACGCCTTGCCGTCCGGAGAGTGCTCGAGGTTCCGGCCGAAATCCACGAAATGGGGCGCGCCGATCTTGACCGGTTCCCCGTTCAAGGCGTGCTCGTCGAACAGCGGTTTCGCCGGCGTACAGGGAGATTCCACCCAGGTTTTGCCAAGATCGGTGGACGTTCTAAACCCCACGAAGGGGCCGAGCCATGGCCAGTTGTAGATGACCCCGTCTCTTGTGATGCCCCCGCCCGGGTGCAGGCAATACGTGCCGTAATACCAGACGCCGTTGTAGACCAGGCTCCCGCACGGGTAACGGCCCTCATAAGGGCGTGGACTGGAAGCGAACACGCTCTGCCCTGTAACGGTCAGCTTCAGCGGGTCGTCACTGAGAATCGTCGCGCTGCCGGTTGCCGCCCCCTCGCCGGCCGAACTGCAGCCCAGCCCGTTGACATTGCCATCGGTCCAGGGAGAGTACAGGTTCCCATCCGCGGCCCACGACGGGTACCATGTGTCTGCTCCTGTGTACTCGGCATGCCTCCCGGTGAATCCTATTCCCTTAAGCGTGGTCGATGGCGGAAACGGACAATCCGCCGGCGGCGTGGAGGGCCAGACGCGGTATGAAGCCGGGCTTGCGGCGAAAACGCCGGCCGGCAGCAAGCCGGAGACGATCAGCATTACGGCGCCAACAATTCGGATGAGCATTACGGACTCCATTTAGCGAGCTGCACGAAATTGGATGAATCGGCCGGCATCTATTCTACGTTGACGATGCGAAGGTCGTTTATAGCGGCCGACGGCTGATCCGCCTTCGCCTGAATGCGCACGGTGAGTTTAGCCCTGGACGAGGCTAGAGAGTCCGGGATCGGATACTCGACACTGTAGTAGCCGTCCTTGCCGCCTTGCACCTTTGGGGAAGCGATCACGGCGCCCTGCACCAGGAGATCGAACTCCCTGCCATCCTCCTGCCCCCAGTAAGTGAGCAGTACGGCGGCCTTCTTGCCGGCGGGCGGCGCCTTCATCTCGAAGCTGAACCAGCCTCCGGGAGCCGCTGAACGACGGTGCCGCCCTTCCGGCCCGCCGCCGCTGCGCGAGCGATCGAAGAGCAGATTGTGATCGGTCTCCGGCTGCTGCTCTCCGACGCGCACCCGGTCCAGCGTACGGGCGTCGAGTTCCCTTGCCTGCCGTTTCGCCTCGGCAAGCACGCGGGCCTGCTCTTGCGCCTGCGCCGTGGTACTCAGCCGCCAGTAGATAGCGTATCGTTGAAAATGGACGCTATAGAACGGCGCCAGCGTCACGTCCGCCGGTTTGACGATCCCCGAAGTGCGGAATGCGGCCGGCCGCCCCGGTATCGGCGCCAAACCCGCTAACAGATCGGAATCGGCGCTGGCAACAAACATCGGCGCGCGAGCGATGGGCAGCATCGCGTTTGTCGGAGTGTATGGCCCAACGTAGTCGGACTGGCTCATACCCTCGCTTCCTAATTCACCGGCGAGGAGGATGGGGCCGTAGAAAAGCGATACCCAGCCATCGCAATTGGGCTGGCGAACCACGCGGACCTTCATGGGCAGCTGTATCTCGATTCGGTCGCCCGGTTTCCAGGCTCGGGCTACCTGGGCATACCCTCCAGTCGTCGAAGCTGCCGGCGTGGGTTTGCCGTTCACGCGAACGCTCATCTTTTCCGCCGCCAACCATGAGGGATGCCTTATGCGGAGCGCGATTGCGTCCGCGGGAGCCTCGGTAACCACAAGCGTCGTGCCGGCTTCCTCCGGGAATCGCGTTTCCTGGCGCAACGCCAGGCCCCGTTCCGGCCATTTGAGGGTCGAGGCAATGAACAGGTTGACCGTTAAGGCACGATCGTCATGCGAATAGATGAACTCGCCGTACCTCGCGTGGTTCTCCATGCCGGTGCCCGTGCAGCACCAGAACGAGTTGAAGTCGGATCCGTAGCTTCGGGCGAAATCGGGCCGGAGCGGCGTGTAGTACACGAAGGCGCCGGCGCCCACCAGCGGCGCCTCCGAGGCGAGGATATGGTTGAACAGCGCGTTCTCGTAGTAGTCCACATAGGCCGAACCCGGCTTCTCCCGAAACAGCGCGGCGGTGAGCTTGAGCATGTTATAGGTATTGCACGTCTCCGGCCCGCCTTCGCCGGTAATTTCATCGCCCATCGTTTTCGGTTCGGGGAAGTGCTCGTAGATGCTGTTGCCGCCGTTCACCCATGACCGGTCTTTCACGACCGTCTTCCAGAAGAAGTCCGCAGCCGCCCCCGGCCGCGCGTCGCCCGCCAGTTCGTGGATGCGCTGGAAACCGATGAATTTTGGTATCTGGGTATTGGCGTGCAGCCCCGTCAAAGTGTCTTTGCCGTCGGCCAGAGGGTCCATTACGGCGTGGTGCGAGTACAATCGCGCGTAGTCGATGTACCGGCTCTCCCCGGTGATCGCGTAGACATCCGCCAGCACCTCCGCCATCCCGCCGTGCTCGTTGTTGAGCAAACGCTCGCGGCGCTCATCCGGGAGGCCCTTAACCATCGAGCCGCACCAATCGGCGAGTTTGGCCAGAATATCCCGCGCAGTCGCGTCGCCGCAGTACAGCCAGGCGTCGCGCAGGCCGGCCATATCCTTGTGGATGGTGTAAAACGGCGCCCAGTACTTGTCGATGGTTTCGACCTTCCCGGCGCGGATATCGGCCTCCAGTTCGCGCATATACGGGAACGCCACCAGCGAGCCGTCACCGCGCTTGTCCTGGCACTCCTTGAGCTCCTTCGTGATGTAGGCCACACGTTCCTTGAGGCGGTAGTCGTCGGTCATCCGGTACATCAGGCTGGCGGCGCTGAGATAGTGGCCAAGGCTGTGGCCGGCGAGCGACCGGATAACCCCCGGCTGCGCCGGAGATTCCCACCCGCCGTATGGCTTTGCCCGTGGTTCCAGCCCGGACTCAACGCGAAATTGGGCGAGCAGGCGATCGGGTTCCAACCGGATGAGGTAAGCGTGGTCCGTATCCTGCATATTCTTGAACGGGCCGTCAAGCAGGCGTACGCTGCCCTGGGGGAACAATTGCTGTGAACTGGCAACAACGGGTTTCACGGCCCAGCCGCCTTGTTCCGCCGCGCCGGCGCCGAGGGCCGGGCCGGCCGCGAGGAATATCCCGACAATACACGGGTTCGCTTTCATAGTGTCCTCCCTGCGATGGTCGCAATACCGGTGGTATGCGTTACCAGGTCTCGATCCGGTTGGTTCTCGCTGACGTCTACCTAGCTGAGCCGGATGATCGTGAACGAATAGGGCGGGAACGTGCGGGTGCTGATACCGTCCTTCATGCCGTGCTTCCACCGGCCTCTTATGGGAACGATCGCCCTGGGGTCGGTCGCGGTGTTCACGGCCTCCTGCCCACCGGATAACTCGGTTGTCTCTGCGTACGCCCGCATGGGGATGAATCCCGCCAGGTGGATCTCCGCCGTCACCACCTCGTTCGTCGGATTGACCACCTGCAAGACCACTGTCTTTCCGTCCTCACTGGCCGTGGCGTTCGCATCCAATTGGTTTTCCGCCGGGGTCACCTCGCACTTGACCAGTTGCGGCAGGTAGTTGCGGGCGAGCATTTGCGTCACGTAGCCCGGCGGCTGGAGCCAGACCTGCGAAGGGTTGAGGAAGAGGAGTCCCTGGTCCCAACCGTTGTCGTTCTGGCCGTCGGGCTGGAGGCAGTTCGCGGAGGTGACAACCGGGAGGCGACCATCACGCTCGATGGCGTTGATCGCGAGCGCGTTGGCCAGCGCGCGTTTCTGGGCGTGGTTTCCGGCGTTCAGCTCGAAGACGACGACCTTGAATCGGGCGCCGTCGGCAATTCTGCCAAGGGCATCGATGTAAGAGAACATGCCGGCCAGGGAAGGCCCGGGCCGGGGACCTTCTGTGAACACGTGCAGATCGAACCACACCTCGCGGTCATGCTGTTTGGCCAGGCGAAGGATTTTCTGCTGGGCGGCGAGTGTCGTAATGCCGGAGTCTGCGCCTCGGATATTGAACGGATCGCGGATCGGCTCTTCATATTGAAAATCGCCCACGACGATCGTGATGTCGGGATCGGCAGCCCAGATTGCCTCGGCGAGACCCTTGAATTTGCGGTAGTAGTTATCGTCTACGCGCTCTTCGTTGCCGAGTTCGATGTATTTGAGTGAATAAGGCGGCCGATGCCCGTTACCCCCACGCTTCCTGCCCCATTCGCTGCCAACTGAGCCCTTCGCGTACTCGATGAAATCCGCCATGTCTTGCGGGGTTTCATTCACATTGAAGTCCGGGATGTATTCGCACCCGGCTGCCTCAGCATAATCCATAAAGTCCGGGATGCCCCAACCGTTGGACGAATAGGGATACCAGGTCCCCGAAGACGGCGGCCGGTTTGCGCGCGCGCCGATCATTTTCTTCCAACGGTAATCGCGATGGTTGATCATCGAGCCACCGTAACGCATCACGGTGATGCCCTGGCCGATCAGCCCCTCGGCGACGTCCCGGCGCACGGGGAGTTTCTTGAACCGGCCCCACTCGCCCGGCTGGAGGAACGCGTAACCCACTTCGACCGAGCCGGGTTGCTTCAGCTTCAGGGAGAAGCGGCCCGCTTTGTCTGCGGCGTTCGGCGTCAGTGAAAAGTCAATATGGCGCCACGTGGCGCCGTCAACAGCGAGCGGCCTCTCGGCATACACTTCGGCGCCGTCGCGGCTCTCGAGCGACGCGAACAAGGTTGTCGGTTTTCCGGCGCGGACCCACACGCTCCCGGTGTATGGCTTGCCCTTGACGATGTTCATGCCCCGGCGACTGAGACCCTGATTCTCTACGCCAAACTCCCCGATGCCTGACTCGAAGGTCAATCGCTGCGACTGCGTCCCGACGAACGGGTTCTCCGTGATGATCGCACACCTGCCCGTCGCATTGCCCCGGGTGAGAACGCGCCACATTCCGCTTACCTCCGACGGATTGCCGCGCTCCTCGAATGCGAGCGGCTCGGTCGAGTCGCCGGCCTTCACCCGGAGATTTCGGTAGCTCGCTTCTCGCTGCCACGCCCGCAACGCGACCGTCCCGGCCGGAAGGGCGTTAGCGCCGTCGTCGTGGCGAAGCACCGACTTGCCGTCCACCAGGACTTCGATGGCCGGACCGGCAAGCCTCACCTCCAGCGGGATCCACTTGCCCACCGCAACCTCGCACGGCGCTTCTTCGATCGGTTCGAAGTTGCGCCGGTGGCGGGCCAGAATCACCATCTGCCGGGCCGCATCCAGTGATACCTCATAGCCTGTAAAACTATCGGCGCCCACGCCGGGATTCGTCGTACGTACGACGAGGCCGGCGTTTCCTCCCGTGCGGTCCTTGAACAGGAGATCAACGCTCATCGAGGCGTCCCCGAACGGAGTATGGCTGCTCACAAGCTTCGGACCATCGCCGCCGGCGATGCTGACCACCCCGTCACGCACATTCCACTGGCCGCCGAACGGTGTGAAACCCGCGATGGGTTGCGGCAGAGGCGGTTCCTGGAAACTCTCGCCGAACACCATCTGGCTGTAGAAGCCCCCGTAGATTTCGTGGTTTACGTCCTCGAGGCACGCCCCCGTCAGAAGGCGCGATACGGGATGTACTACCTGGTCGGCCTTAACATCGATGCGAACCCCCTGCGCGCCGGCGAGAGATGCGATGGTGAGGCCGGGCGCGAGGAACAGCCCGACGAGGGAGCGGTTGGATTTCATGGTTTCTTTCTGGTTTCTCATGGCTTCAGCGGTATCACCGCATAGCCGGCACCTTCGATGGTCCAGTCGGGACCCTGGAGTTGAGCACCGATGCGTTGATCGCCGCGGACGCGTGTGACCCACGCGAGGGGCCACACTGAATGATATCCTGCCGGCGGTAGTCCTTTGGGGGAGTTGCGGCAAAAAACGGCGCCATCTCCGCGGCAGGTTGTCCGGGGCCGTGAGCCCACCCATGTAGGCCGATTCCACCAGCGGAATCCTCTGGATGCCCACGCCGGGGCTGCCCGCCTTGTTGTACAATTTCCACACCAGGTCACGAATATTTGTCCGGCAACTGCGGACGATCTCCTTGAGACCTGAAGGTCGCGCCACCCGTTTAGTCCGTGACGACCTTCAGGCCGGCGGCTGGCTCTGTCGTTCGGCCGGTTCACTTATGCCCCCTGGACGGCGTGCCGACGGTAAGTGTTACGGCTGCACCCTTGAGGCCGGGTGCCTCGGCCCAGAGGGAGATCGTGCCGGGTTTCGTGCCCGCCTTTACGACGGCCAGGCAGCGGCCGCGGTAGGTTTTGCGCCGAGGCTGCTGGAAGCTCTCTATGCTCCTTGGGTCGCCATTGCCGACGCCGATGATCTTCCCCGGTCCTGAAAGGCGGAATTGGACCAATGGGTCGGCGTTAGGGTCTGGGATGCCGTTCGCATCGAGGATCTCGACCGTCACAAACGACAAGTCCTGTCCGTGGGCGCTGAGGTTCTTCCGGTCGGCGGTCAACCGTATGGAAGCCGGCTTCCCGGCGGTTCGCAACACCCATCGGCCGACCTCTTTGCCCCCGGCATCCAGGGCTGCTGCCACGAGTTCACCCGGATCGTAGGGCACGTCCCAGGTCGCCGTGAACCGTGTCCCGCGATCGGTCGGCTTCTCACCCACTACTCGACCGTTGACGGTGAGTCGAACAGTGGGGGCATAGGAATAGATGTGCACCCTGACCGGCTGCCCTTCGAGGCCGGGCCACGTCCAGGATGGGCGTTCATCGATCCAGCCCCAGTTCCAGCCGCCCACAGATGAAGTCTTCCCGTTCCCGTTTATTGCCTCTACGAAGCACGAGACGATGTCGCCGGTGTTCCAGACCGCGTTTCGATAGTACCCGGCCGGCATTCTGAAACCGGACAGGTCGAAGTCGCCGCAATTGGCGGTGACGAAGGGGCGGGTTTCAACATGGCCGACAGGGTAAGAAATGGGGTCCGCGTGGCCCAGGCCGGCCTCACCGATGTAGTCGAACGCGGTCCATACGAAATCCCCGATCACCCAGGGGTGGTCAACCACCGGCATCCACGCATCGAAACAAGCGGAGGGGAAAGACTCCGTTCCAAGCATGACCCGCTGCGGGTGTGCCTCGTGATCGGGAAGGTAGTTGCCTGGCATGTAGTTATAACCGCATACATCCAGATTGGCGAAGACGCCAAGGTCTTTCGAATCACCCGCAAACGCCGCCTGCGTCACCTGTCGCGTCGGATCGAGTTGGCGAACGCGCGCGGCCAACTCGCCGCCGATTTTAGCCGCCTCGGGCGTAGGCTGCCCGGGAATCTCGTTGCCGATGCTCCAGAACACCACGCTCGGGTGGTTCCGGTCGCGCAGGACCATGCTGTCAAGGTCTTTCTGCCACCAGTCCTTGAACAAGAGCGAGTAGTCGTGGTCGTTCTTGCCGATATTCCAGCAGTCGAACGCCTCGTCCATTACGAGCATCCCGAGGCGGTCGCACGCTTCGAGGAGGGCCGGAGACGGCGGGTTGTGGCTGGTGCGGATCGCATTGTAGCCGGCTGCTTTGAGCAATTCGACCTTGCGTTCTTCGGCCCTGTCGTACGAACGTGAACCCAGGCAGCCGTTGTCGTGATGAATGCATCCACCGCGGATCTTCAATGTCTTGCCATTGAGCACGAAGCCTTTGACGGCGTCCACGGAAATTGAACGGAGGCCGAAAGGCGTTCGAACTTCATCGACTGCTTTGCCATCGACCTTCACCGTGCTGACCAGGGTGTAAAGCGTCGGTTGGTCCGGCGACCATAGCGCGGGCTTGTTGACTGTCATTTCCTGCGCAAACTCGCGTTCGCCCCCGGCCGGTACCTCGAGGCTGTCGCGCACACGGTTCAGCTCGTTCTCCGAACGCTCGATGCGTGTTTCCAATGTCACCTTGCATGTGGAGTCTCCGTCGTTTCTGATCGTCGTCCGCACCCGCAGAAGGGCTTTTCCGGGACCGACCTCAGGCGTGGTAACATAGACGCCCCATTGGCCAACGTGTACGGCGTCCGTGACGATCAACCAGACGTGACGGTAGATGCCGGACCCGGAGTACCACCGGCTGGTCTTGCCGCTGGAATCGGCTTTGACGGAAAGGACGTTGGTCTCGCTGCCGAACCGCGCGAAAGGCGTCAGGTCGAAGCTGAAACTGGTGTAGCCGTAGGGGTGGCCGCCAAGCCTGTGCCCGTTGAACCACACTTCGGAGTTCATATAGACGCCGTCGAACGTGATACCGATCGAACGGCCCTTGTCCCTGGCGGGAAGCCGGAATGTCTTGCGGTACCAGCCGATTCCACCCTCGGTATGGCCCTGCGCCGCTCCGTTGGGACTGTCCAGGTCGAAGGGGCCGCTCCTGCAAATGAGAGGGGCGGCCTCATAGATACCCGCGTCGGCCTGGCCGTTGTAATCGCGAACGGCGATTACATCCGTTCCATCGCATTTCAACACGCCGGCCGGCACACGGTAACGGCGGTGCTTTTCCCATGCGGTCGTGTACTCGGGCGGAAGAGCACCCATACCGCCGACCTTGGTTCCATTGACGAAGGTCTCGTCCACGTCATCTACTTTTCCGATGAGCAGCAGGACCTCTTTCCCGCGCAGATCCGCTGAGACGTCGATCCGGCGGCGGTACCAGCCGTACGCGTTTTCCGCCTTGATGTCGATCTCGCTCCAATGTCCTGGGAGACGCACCTTGCGCCAACCGGAGTCGTCGAAGCCAGCGTCCTTCCAGGCCGGGTCGTCTCCCTCGTGGAATCGCCATTCGCCGGGGACGGCGGACACGGCAGGCAAGCCCGCGTCCGGGGAAGCGGGCAGGTCTTCGATGCTCCAGTCGTGCGGCAGATCGAGCGTCCGCCAACCCGAATCATCGAACTTGGCTTCCGATGCGCCGGACGAGTCTCCCTTCATGAAGCGCCATCCGCTGTCGAACAGCTCGTGCCGGCGGGATGCCGGCGCGGCGAGACCGGTCGCACCGGCAGCACCCAGGAGCATTACGGTCATGAACCCGACCAATAAGTGTGGACTATGCATCGTGTCTTTCTGCGCCGGCGAGGCGGCGGGGAGGTTGCCCCGCCGGCGGTTGGCCGGCGGGGCGTTCGGTCACTTCACTTCGGCCCAGAGGACTCGCTTCTCGCCGTCACGCGTCCACACGCAGCCCTTTACCGTAACGTCACGGTCCTTCAGTGCGGCATCGGTCGCGCCGGCAACGGCCTGCGTTCCCACTTTGACGCTGGCGCCATCGGCCGACACGGTGTAGGCCTTCGGTTCGACGGCGGTCACCTTGCCCTTGAAGGCAACGAGGACGCCTTCGGCCTGCCGGGCCACCTGGCCCAGCGGGTAATCGTGGTAACCGGTCGTCGTCGAGACGGTTGCGGTTTCAACGCTCGAGTACGGTGTTTCGTTGTGTTGAGGCGAGATGTCACGCATCTTGAACTCGTAGCGATAGGTGCCGTCCGGCACCGGCGCCGACTGCCAGGTCGCGGTGTGTATCCAGCCGCTGTCCGGTCCATTGCCGCTCACGCAGTGGAAGTAGTACTCGACCGGATCCGGCTCGATCCTGGGGCTGTCATTCTCGCCCGTGACCGACATGGCCTTCATCGAGATAGTGTTCGTCAGAGTCGAATAGGGGAGTGTTCGCCATTCGCCAACCTTGTACCGGGCGGGTGGTGTATCATCGCGAGCGACCGCCGATTTGCCGGACGATGCCTTGCCGACCGTACCCCAAGCGTTGCGCGCCTGGACTCTGTATGCATGGGTGGAGCCTGCGGCGAGTCCCGAGTCCGTCCACGTACGGCTCGATTGCCAGCCACTCGTGTGGCCGTCGTCACGAGTGAACTGGTATTCGACGGCACCGGCGGAGGCGGGAGCCTTTCTGGCGGTCATACGGATCGACGTTCCGCTGATTCCGCGCGGTTCGCTTTCAAACGCGCCATCCGGCACGGCGGGCTTCGGGATCGTGACCTTGACGGGTGCCGATAGCGGGGTCTCGTTGCCCGATCCATCGCGCACCTTGCATGCGTAGGAATATGTCTGGCCCGGCGTCAGGACGCAGTCCGTGAAGCGGGTGCTGCTGGTCCATCCGCTGTTGTGGCCTCCGCCGCCCGTGCAGACGAACGCGTACTCGACTCCTTTGGCGTCCTTTCCTGGCCTGGGCGCGGACATTACGACGGCATCGGCGCCGGCCACGGTTGGCTTCAGCAGGAAGCCGGGCGTCGAGAGCTTACGAGTTGCCGTCACTACAGGTGCTACCGGCGAGGCGTTGCGATCCGGCAGAAGGGCTGCGGCCGCGGCAATCACGCCGTCGCCCTGCGGCTGCACGTAAACGCGGAAATCCGAGACCAGGCCGCTGAAGTACTGACCCTCGGGACCACGACCGAGGAAGGTGTTGTCTTTCCCATTCAGCACGTTGGGACCGAGGACCATGTCCGGATTGTGCGTCAGCGCGTTGTTGGTCGCAACCGGGTTGCCGTCGACATACAACGTTCCGGTGTCGCCTTTGAGAGTGACGGCAACGTGAGTCCAGGTCCCGGGCTGCAACGGGCCCGGCGCATCCAGTGACTGCTCGCCGCCCACTCCATTTGTGCTGATCACAAATCTAAGTTTGCCGGTGTCGGGATCCTTCGGCGTCAGATATGCGTATTTCCCGGCGCCGTCGCCGAGGTAGAGAAGGCGCTGATCCGCTGCGCCGCCCGCCCATTTCACCCAGACGGCGATGGTCGTGTCGGTGAAGTCCGCCACGTCGCGTTTCAGTTCGACGTACTGGTCCTTGCCATTGAGTTGAAGCGCGCCGGGTAGCGCCTTTTCCGCGAGCGCGACTGACTTCGGTGCGCCCATCAGGTATCCGTGCATCACGCCGAACTTGTCGAGCGCGTAGATCGGACTTTGCCTGGCGAATGTGAAGTCGCAGTAGAGCCCCCCTGTGTCGGGCTGAGCGTCCGCGTAGGCTTGATCGGCCCCCCAGACCCAGCACATGAGCACCTGCTTGGAGATGGGGACGCCGTTGGCGCAGTCGCCTTCCTTAATGGCATAGCCACTGGTTTTCGCGCCGCCGTAGTCCGGGACATTCCCTTTGATGGTGCCGTGTCCTGTCAGTTCGCCGCGATCGAGCAGGAAAGCGTGTTCCAAGGCACGGCCGTACTCGGAGACGGTCCACCTTCCCTGCACCGTCGCCCAGTCGCGTACCCTGCCGTGACCGGATACCTGTGCGTTGTCTCTCACCAGCGCGTAGCCGCTGACGATGGCGTCGTCCTTGACCACCGCGTTGCCCATTACTACCGCTCTGTCCTCTATCCGGGCGTTGCCGAGGACCTGCGCCTGGCCAAGGACCATCGCGTCCGGCCCGACGTAAGCTGTGGCGTCCACTTTGGCGGTATCGGCAACGAAGCCGCCGCCGTTCGAGTGAGGTTTGCCCGTCACGCCCGCCGGCCTGGCGGGTTTTGTCTCATAGGGGCCGGCCTTCGTGTTCAGGAATTCAATCTCGTAGGCCTGCGGCTGGAGTGGCAGATCGGAGATGAGGGGGTGCGAAAATCCTTCAAAACCCATGAAATCGGGAGTGGCCGCGACCGCCAAAAAGAGCTGGTTCTCGTCGGCCGCAAGTGTGATCGAGTTGACGCCGCCGTTCCACATCGTGCTGTAGCGGGATTCGCCGGCGTCGTTCACCGCCACGAACGTCGCCCGCCAGTCCGAACCGCGGGTCGCATCCCAGAGCGGTTTGAAGTTGATTGATACCTTGTACCCGCCGCCTTCCTTGCCATTCAAAGCGATGGGGACGACGTTGTAGCCGCCCTGCATCGGAGCTTCGGAGAACGGGACGCGGTACCACGTGGTGTCGCCTTGTCTCCGGGTCAGTTCGGTATAGGCCCGCCGGTACATCTCCATGAAGGGGTCCATCGTGCGCGCGCTTTGTTTCTGGAAGAACGGTTGACGGCGGTAGTCCCACATCACGTTGTGGGCCGCCGTCCCGCCGATGGCGTCCTTGATGGCGTTGTACGGGTCCGGTGACCCGGAGGTGTCCAGGCGGACCATGGCGTCGAAGATATACTCGCCGCCCCTGGCCTTGTTGCCGTTGGCCTGGGTCCACAGTCTGTTGATGAACGGGTAGCCGTACCGGGGGTCTTCGGCGAGGTATTCGTAGATCTGCCAGGCATCGTAATAGTTGCGCCCGTGCGGCATCGAAAGGTATGGCTGTACGCCAACGCCGCCGGGACCGGAGTAGGCGTTCAGGAACTGGAGTTGCAGCCAGTTGGCTGTCGCCTCGTGCCACATCCCGTCGTACGGCGTGTCGTTGAAGCCGCCCGCGTTGATGAGGGTTGTGTGGCCATATTCGTGCGGTGTGGCCCCGGACGGCGGATCGAAAGCAAGATATGTTGGCGGCAGAGCGAAGATCGGCAGGCCCCAATCGTCGTTCGATCCCCACGCGCCACCGGCCCAGATGCCCGTATTGTTCATATACAGGTTCGCCCGGTAGAACTTGCCGTCCCGAGTTTTCGGCTGGCTTGACTCTCCCGGGGCGTGGAAGCCGATGCCCAGCGGTTCGGGGTCGTGGTATCGGTGCCATACGTGCTCGAGCATCTGCAGGTTGCCCTGGGCGAGCTGCTCCGTCACTGCGCCGAAGTCGGCGTTTTCGTCCTTGTTCGCCGCGGCGCCCTGCCCCCAGCCGATGCGGAAGTGGTCCGACCGTCGGAAGTTGATCTTCGGGTCGTCACTCTTGAATTGCCGCTCGTTGTCCAGCCATGGGGCGCCGGCCGCCGGTGCGCCTCCGGCGGGGCCGATGGATAAACAGGCGAGCACAGCCAGCGCCTCCAGCGAAACGTTCATTATCCTCATCGATCTCCTGCTCATCCTTTCTTGGGAGCTCAAGCTCACAGTCAATGTCACGAATCTCAGCCTCGTTGACGCCCTGTGCGGGAAGGATCCCGATTTGCCGGCTCGGCGGAGAGTTTGTTCGCCAGGTATGCTTCAAGTTGCCTGCGCTCCACGTCGGTCAGCGCGGCCTTGTAAAGATACACGTCGCCGATGTCACCGTTGAACGCCGTCCAGGCATCAGGCGCGTTGCGCCCGATCGTGATGCTGTCGGCGTACGGGCCGGCAACTCCCGGCACGAGCGAGGTCATGGGACTGGGCGCGGTGTTCGACATTATCTCCGTGCCGTTTGCGTACGCCTTGTACGTTCCGTCCGGCTGTACGATGAGGCTCAGGATCGTGATCTGGCCGCTTGGGATGGCTGCGCTGCTGTCATCCGTGCTCCCGTTGCGCCGGACACACACCAGTCCTGAATCGTTGCGTATGCCGAGGATCAGCCGGTCATAGAAAACATCCACTATGGAAGTCCACCCCGCCGCCGCGCCGTTGCGAATCGGCTTCGCGACCACAACGATGCTTGCGCCGTTGCATGCTATCGGCGAAGTGTACTTGCCTACGGTGAAGCCGTCGCCCTCTTCAAAGCGCATCGAGGCGTACTTGTGGCCGTCGATGGCATCGACCGTTGGCGCCCCGATCGGGGCGAGCGTTTGGCCGGCGGGAACGTCTACCGGCCACGAGGCAGCGCCGCCTGAGGACAGCGAATCGCCGCGGCACGCGAAGAGTAAATCGTCGGTTCGCGGCACGCTTCCCGCACCGCCCGGCCCTTTGAACGTCACGGCGATTGTGTGAGGCGATTTCACATTGAGAAAGCCATGTGTGGCGCTTGCACCCACGTCCTCGCCGTCAACCTTCACATTCAGGATCGAGTATCCGGGGATCGGGGCGAAAGTGAAGGTCGTGCTCGCGTTGTACTTCACGGGCACCACGCCGTCGGGGGAGATCGTTCCTCCGTAGCCGGCGGTCGCTTTGATGGTGACCGAAAAGGCCGCCGAAATAGTGTGGTTGGCCCTGACGTCGGTGAACGTCACGCCAGACCGCCGGCCCATCGGCGCCCCGTCAACGGTCACGTCGACAAGGTTCTCACGGTTCCCCACAATCCTGAACGCCGTCGATTGACCCTGCAAAGCCTTGACGGTTCCAGTGGGACTCAGGGTGCCTCCCCCGGTTGACGTGGCGGTGATTGTATAGGCCGGCGCCTTTCTGCTGAACGTTGCCGCTATGGTGTGGTCCGCGTAGACCGGATCAAACGTGTAATCCCTTAGGGAGCCCTCCGATACGCCGTCAACTCTCACATCCCGAATGAAGTACCCCGCTTTTGGTCGGATGTTGTAGAGGGCGGTCGTGCGCGGCAGAAGCACGCTCGTTCCAGATGGGCTGATGGTTCCACCCGGTCCGGATGAAGCGGTGATTTTGCAGCGTTTGGTCACGTCGTCAACGTAAAATGGCGCGGCCGGAAGGCCCTCCCTGTTGTAGAGATTGCAGCCCAACGGGTTCTGCCAGAAAGCGTACGACACTTTGCGCGGAGCGGTAACGGACGGTGAGGAAACGACCACTGTGTTGCCGGCGATGCCCGCTGTGGCCGGATACCACACGCCGTCCGCCCCTGCGATCACAAACCGGTTCAACGGGCCGCCGGGGGTTTCCTGAGTCGCTCTGTATGGGGGTTTGGAGCCGACAATCAACCCGCCTCCCGCGTCTCGGAACGAGCAGACAACCGTTGACCCGGACACAGCGACCGACTTGATGACGGGCCCGCTCGTGACCAGCGAGGCGCGCCCGTAGTCGTTCTTCAGCGCCCAGAGCGCCAGGCGGTCGCCGACGTCCATTTTGTCTTTCGGATGCCAATCGTCCGATTCGCCGATGTCGATGGCCGACGCCATCCCTGCGTGAGGAAGCGCCATCGCGTTGGTCTGCTGGAGCCGTGTATCGGCGTCCCAACCGCCCAACGGCGTCGTCTCCGGCGTACTGCCCGGCGGAAGCGACCCCCAGTTGGCGATCATCACGTAGTAGAAGGCGAAGTCGTCCATGCCCCAGAGGCGCTTCCAGCCCTGGACGAGCGCCTTCATCTTCAGGAAATAGCTGTCGGCGGATTGCTTCGTGACCTCGGTGTTCTCGCCCTGATACCAGATCGCGCCCTTGATGCCGTAGGGCGCCAAGGGGTAGATCATGCCGTTGAAGAGGGAGAAAGGGCCCCACGGCAAAACCTTCTGGCTGTACAGGGGACTCAGCACCGGGATGTCCGTCACGCCTTCGGGGGCAAGCCAGACATCGATGCGTGTGCCGCCAACGGTTGACACCAGAAGCCCGATCGGAACACCGGCTTTCTGATCCTCGTAGATTCTCCGGGCGAAGTAGAAAGCGGTGGCTGAGAAGCCGCTGGCGGCGGCCGGTGTGCACACGGTCCAGTGTCCCCGAATGGTCTTCAGCGGAACCCCGGATGACACCAGTGGCACATTGAACTGCCGGATGCCCGGGTAGTCCGCCCCGGCGATGTCGGTAGGCCGGTTGCACCCGCCAAGCCGCATGTCCATATTGGACTGCCCGCTGCAAAGCCAGACGTCGCCGACCAGGACGTCGTCGATGATGATGGAGTTCGTCCCGGCAACAGTGAGGCGACGCCCCTTCGGGTTCGCTCGCATCGCCGCAAGGTTCACTTGCCACGTGCCCTGGGCGTCGGCCGATGCCGAAACCGACCTGCCGTTGAAGGACACGGTGATGCGCTCGCCTGGTGACGCGGTCCCGTAGACCGGGACGGGCTTGCCGCGCTGCAGGACCATATGATCGCTGAACAGGGTGGACAGGGTGACCTCCGCTCTCGCGGCGGCTGCCGCCAGGAACAAGGCTGTCGCTGTCCGGAGAAATGCGCCGTATTTCACGGATATCTGCCTCCTACGTTATCTGCTCCGTCCATTTTCCGCAGAATAGTGAACGAATGTGCTGCCGGCATATCTGTAGACGCCTGTCATATCAAGGGCCCGGGCGCGGCGCCGGACGCATCTGTTCGGATACATAGTTGCGCTCGATTCCCGCCGGCGGAGCACGCCGAGTCGGGTATTCGCTCTATGGCGCGGGAGCGACGCGGTACAATCCCGCGCCGTGCATCGGTAGTATCGGCGTGAATTCGCCGGCGAAGGCCCCGAGGTCTTTTCGCTGCCATAGATCACGGATGCGGCACGGCTTCCGGAAGCCCAGGTCCGCCAGTTTCACCCCGACTTTCGGGTCAGGACGTTCCTCGGCCGCGGTGGCCGACGTGATCACGAAGAAGCGCACCGTGGAACCGAGCTTCTGGGAGACGCCGGACTGGTCCAGGCCGGCCCGGGCCGTAAACCGGGTGTATCCGCTCGGGAGTTCGTAATCAATCACGGAATTCGAGTGCGTCCCGATGCCGTAGGAAACGGGCGCGCCGTTGATGACCAGGGGATTGCCGTCGACACCCCTGTTGATGCCCACCTTGCCCCATCCGGCCGTCGCGCGTCGCCACTTGAGTTCGGTGAGTCTGAGTTCACCGGCGGGGCCGATGAGCCTGGGTTCGGCCCAATCCGCGTGGTCGCAAGCGAAGCCGTCTCCGCCATCGTCAACGACGAGAGTCAGGCGTTTGGCGCCCGTAATGTCCACGCTGACGTCGATGGCCTGGCCGGGGGTATTCGCGGTGACAAGTCCGCTGCGGAACGCCGCGCGGGACGTATCGACCGGAGTCGATCCAGGGTCAAAGGCGTTGAAAAGCGCCACGTATTTGTCACGTGAGCCAGGGACATCCGCCACCCATACGATTTGGTCCTGCTTCCGGGACAACTGCCGGGCGTTTTGGCCGCGTTGGTTTACCGCCAGCGCTTCAGGATTCGTGATGAGACCCATCGTGAACGCGTCGGTCTCGGGCAGGTTGCCGCCAAACATCAACGGGCATCGCGCGATGCACCATAGAGTCACCAGCGTTCGCTGCTCGTCCCGGCTGAGAGCGGACATTGAGTCCGCCCTTCCGGTTGGCGGCCCATACTTCCGCAGGCGGCCTAGGGGCAGCATATCGGGGTCCGGCCAATGCCCCGGCCCCGTCACCTTATCCCAGCGGTGGCAAACCTCGAATGCGTGCTTGAGGCCCGGCCAATCGTCCCAGAGGTCGCCCAGGAGGCGCCACATATTCGCGTTGGCCGACACGTGCTTCGCGGCCTCGATCGGCGTCTCGCCCGGCGAAGTGCTGAACACGATGTGGCGCTTGCTGCGGTCGATCGCTTTGCGGTATCCGGCGATCTCCGCCTCGTGGTACGGGTAACTCAGATCGTCCACCTTGACCAGATCGACGCCCCACTGAGCGTACAACTCGAAGATCGAATCCAGGTACTCCTGCCCCGCCGGGTTCTCCGTGTTGATCCCGTACATGTGGTTCAGCCAGCCGCACGTGCTTTTCGTGTCGGCGGCGTCACTCGCGTGCGCGCCGGAGTGAAAAACCGGAACGTTTGCGGCGACGGCCTGGCGGGGGATCCCGCGCATCAAATGGATACCGAATTTCAGTCCTTTCGAATGGACATACGCGGCGAGCGCTCTGAACCCCTTGCCGCCCCTCGCGGTTGGAAACCTCGCCTCGTCTGGCAGAAGCCGGCCATAGCGGTCCATATTGAGCCTCGGCTGGAAGGCGGCGTCCTGCTGCGGAGCGAAGCCGGGACCCACGGGAGGCGCTGACCAAACGTAGTCCACTATCACGTACTTCCACCCGTACTTCTTGAGGCGGGAGGCCATGAAGTCGGCGTTGTCCCGGACCTGCTGCTCGGTGACGCCATAGCTGAAGCAGTCATAGCTGTTCCAGCCCATTGGCGGCGTCGGCGCCCATTGATGGAAATGCGATGGCCCTTTGCCCGTTTGGCCGCTCGCCGTCACCGCTGAAACGATGAAATACGCCGTGCACACGGCCGCTGCCCGCAACTTCATGTATTGCTCCTGCTCGCTTCGGGCCGTCTTACCGCCGCCTTCGCCGCGACGGCGCCGATTCTTTCGATGGTGATCCTGCATGCCGGCCTTGCCGGGATGTCCAGCACTACGGTGGTCGCGCCGGCCGCCGCAATTCGAATCGGCCGGCGTGATCGTCCAACGCTCACCGCATACCGGCCCGGCGGGAGACCCGAAACGTTCAGTACTGTTTGATGCGCCGGCCCCGATCTGTTCTCCAGGCTGAACGCCAGGCGTCGCGGCGCACCATCCGCTGCCCGCGCGAGCCGAACAGTTACGAAGCCGTCCTGCTCCAATTCCATGTGCACCGCAGGCTTCAAAGTTTGAAAGTACACGCGTTGCCGCAGGCCATCCATCGGGATTACCTTCACGCCGTCAGGAGTGCGGGTCACGCTGCCGCCATAGGCGAAAAGGCCGAAGACGGGATCGTTTACCACGATGGTCGCCGCGGTACGGAGGGCGCCCATGAAGCCGTGGTCGATTTCGCCATCATACCCCCATGCGCCTCTTCCCTGCGGAAGGCCGTACCAGGGCTTGGCCACTTTCAGCGGTTCATACGCCCACGCCGCAGCACCGTCGTTCTTTTCGCCGGGAAACCAGTAGCCGTAGTTCGACTTCGCGTCGCCGGCGTTGACGAGCGCCCACGAACTGAGGTACGACGCGTAACCGAGGGCGATGTGGTCCTCGGGCGTCGGTGAGTAGTTCAGGGCGTAGTCCAGGACGGCCCAGCCACCCATTTGCGCCATGTAACTCAGCAGATAATGCGCGTTACCGCCGCCCCGAATGTCGCTCCCCATCAGATAGTACGCAGGCTCAAGCCACCCTCGATCGGCGATGTTCGCGGACATCTGTTTGCCCAGGAACGCCTCGAAATCCGACTTCTCCACTTTGGGGTGGGAGTACCACTGGCCGGAATTGTGGTCCTTCCAGAGTTTGGTGTCCGGCTTCAATTCGTGCGTAACGCCATACTTCGCCAGCATATGCGAGGTCTCATACGCCGTCGAGTCAAAGGGATACTCCGATCCGTAAGGATAAGGGTTGTCGTAGACGAAGTACTTGACCTTCTTCTCGAGTTCCCGTTTCAGCCAGTACGCGTCCGCTGCCCGTCCTTCGCGATAGAGGTCATCGATGAGTTCCGGCAGGCAGACCTCGTTGTACTCGCCGGTCATGTACGTCCAGTCCGGGTAGCCGCCCCACCACGCCTTGATGGAGTAGGGGACAACGAAGAACGCCTTGGCCGTACCGAAAGCGCGGTCCAGGTAGCCCTGCGCGTCCAGGTATTGCGTCATTCCGGGGTAGCGTTTGGCGATCTTGTACATGGCATGGTACAAGGTGAACATCGCGGGGTAGTCGAAGGATCGCCAGAGGTGCTCCTGTCCATTGCCGCCCGAGCCGAATCCGTCGGCGCTGGTCCGATTGACGTGCCAGTTGTCGATGCCGTATATCCCGAATGGATACGGGGTCTCCGTCTCCTTGCGCTGAAGCCCGCCCCATACGAAGTGCTGCAAGTGGTACTCGATGGCATCGATTTCCGATTGAACGGGAAACGACAAGTTCTTCAATGCAAGGTAGGGCGCCTTACAGTTGCTGGGGTCATCGGAGCCGCCGACCATATACGCGCGCAGCCCGCCGGTGTCGTCCGGGCTGCGGAGCACTCCCGATCTCATATCCCATAATGAAAAGAGTCCGTCGTACCACTTGCCGGTGCCTCGAATCAGTTGCTTACGGACCATGAAATCGGCCCGTTTCCTGATGAGGGTCTCCAGGGGCTGCGTGCTGAAGAACTCCAGATACAAGCGGGCGCCATCTCCGTAGTTCACGGTCAGTCGATTCTCGCCGAGCCGCCGGAACCATATGCGATAAACGCGAGTGTCGGGACCCGAGGTCTTGACCAACCGGACCGTCGTCTCGTCCGGGAATTCGGCCTCAACCGACAGGATGCGTTGTCGGGTCTTTAGAGAAAACATCGCCGGCATGCCTTGTGGTATGACCATACCGGGAGCCGTCCGAACGTCGATCAGTCCTTCGCGCACCAGGGCCTGTCTGACACCCGCATAGTCCTTCGCCCAGGTGAATCTGAAGGAGTACGTTACGGTGTCGCCGGCGCTGCCCGCGGCCGCCAGGGTCTTGCTGGAGATGGGCTGGCGCCACGTGCCGCCGGCGTCAGTCTCATTAGCCTGAACCAGGGCATGTATGTAAGCGGTGTAAATGCGATGGCGATCGTGCTGATACTCGCGATCGGTGTAGTACTCGAGGTGCGTACCGGCGGCCGGAGTCATCACCAGGTACGGGCCAACGCCGCTCGGCCGCTGGCAGTAGATGAAGGAGCCGTCTCCCGAGATGAAACTGTGCCGGATAACGCTCTTGTTGAACGTGGCCGCCGACTCGCCGCTGTAGTCGGTCGCGAACGGGAGGGGAGTTCCCAGATCGCCGATCTCGATGGGTGTTGAGGACCCGTTCGCGATGGTAATCGTCCACACCAACGCGTCGCCTTCCAGCGCATAACCTTCATGGATCGCGAGCGGACCGGGCACCGTGCCCGAGGACGCGTACGCCACAGTGACGCGTTCCGGGGCGTCCTGCGTCGTCGTCCTTATGGCGGCCTGGGAGGACGATTCCCATTGTGTCCAGGCGTCACCGGCTCGCCGAAATCTCATCACAATTTGGCCGATGGCCCTGCCATCCCACACGTAATTCGTGTCGATGCGATCGTCGGTCCGCTTGAGCGAAGTAATGCCGCCGGCATCGCTGCCGATGATGACGTGGAACAACGGGTTGGCCAGGGTGATATCCATTGCGCTGGCGTTCAGCGAAGCCATCATCAATGGCACGGTCGCCGCGATAGAGGTGCTGCGTTTCATAGTGTGCGGACTCCTGAAAGCCTTTCACCCGCGCGGGGAGCGTGCATCCGTGGGCTTCGCCCGGCGATATCAGGCAGTCGGCACGCCTACCGGCGGCGTTTTCGGCGAGGCGGCGCGCGCCTTCCCACTCGCGCCATCCCGGGAAGCGCATTCATGGTCCGTTCCAGCGGCGATCCGCTCAGGCCCTGCCCCGAGCATTTGGCCCGAGCCGTTTACAGGTTCCGTGGGGCCAGCCAAAACAGGCTTTCTGGGCTTGCCGATGACGATACAACCCACCGGCTCCTTCACCACGAAAACGCCGAGCACGGTCTCGTCCGGTGACGTCAACAACCATGCGTGTTTCGCCCAAGTTGCCTGGCTTACGACCGAGCCCGGCATGACGAGCCCGTAACTCTCGCGCTTTCCCTCGAGGTTCAGCCAGAAACGTTCGTACGGGGTATCCGAATTGTTGATGAACAGGACCTGGGACGCAGGGGAATCCACGTCCATCGCGTGTATCCGGCCCTCGGCTTCTTCGGGAAGCCACCGGATTCCGGCAACTTCCACTGTCCCCGCCGGCCCATGCTGCAGGTCGCCTGCCCCCATCCGCGGGAGATTCTTGCTGTTGAAGAACAGGTTGAGCATCTCGTAGCGCAGGCTGCAGAGTTTCTGCGTGCCCTGGGCGCCCGGAAGGTGCTCGAACTGGATAAGTCCGGCAGCCTGCAGCTGCTGGATGTGCTTGGTCGTGGCGGACTGGGAGATGCCCATCATCTCGCTGAGTGCGCTCACGTTCCTGGGGGCTTCCGCAAGCGCGCGGAGGATTGCCACGCGCGTTTCGGAGGCAAGTGCCTTGAACACTTCCACAGCATCGACGCTGTTCAGTTTTAGCCGGCGCAGTCTCACGGTATTCGCTCCTTGGATGAACTGGTCACTTCTCTTGCGTCAGAACTCCGAGTGTGCGGTCCGCTGGATGATCTCGTCCTGCAGGCTGCGGCTCAGGTCGCAAAAATAGTCGCTGTAGCCGGCCACCCGCACGATGAGATCGCGGTGCTCCTCAGGGTGCTCCTGCGCCTCGCGCAGTGCCTCCCCGCTCACGACATTGAACTGGACGTGGTGGCCGCCCAGACGGAAATAGGTTCGAATCAGTTGCAGCATCCGCTCGATGCCCGCCTCGCCGTCCAGCACCTGCGGCGTGAATTTCTGGTTGAGGAGCGTTCCACCCGTCAACCTGTGGTCCATCTTGGCCGCCGACTTCAATACCGCGGTTGGGCCGCACCGGTCCGCTCCCTGCACCGGTGAGATCCCCTCCGATACCGGCGCCCACGCGACCCGTCCGTCCGGCGTAGCGCCGGTGACGGCGCCGAAGTATACGTGGCAGGTCGTGGGCAGCATATCGATGTGATACTCACCGCCCCGCGTGTTCGGCCTGCCCTCCACGGCATTGTAGAACCGCGCGAAAGCGTTGCGCATCAGCGCGTCCGGGGCGTCCAGGTCGTTGCCGTACTTGGGACATCGGTTCACAAGCGTTTGGCGTAGCGATTCAAGCCCCTCGAAGTTCGCATCCAGCGCGGCGACCATCTGCGGCAGCGCGATATGTTTGCCCTGAAACACGTGCGCGTCGATCGCCGCCAGCGAGTCGGTGAGCGTGCCGATGCCGACGCCCTGGATATAGGATGTATTGTACCGGGCGCCGCCCTCGTTGTAGTCCTTCCCGTTCGCGATGCAGTCGTCGATGAGGATGGAGAGGAACGGGGCCGGCGCGTACGAAGCGTACATACGCTCAATGATCTGGCTGCCGGCGACCTTCACATCCACAAAATGGCGTACCTGACGGTCCCACGCCTCCATGACGTCGCTGATGCCCGTGAACCCGGCGGGGTCTCCCGTCTGGGGCCCCAATTGATCGCCCGTGCGGGCGTCCCGTCCGTTGTGGAGCGCCAGGTCCAGCAATTTGACGAGGTTGAAGTAGCCGGTGAGGATGTACGCTTCCTTGCCAAACGCGCCGGCTTCGACACAACCACTCGTTCCGCCCTCGCGGGCGTCTTCGAGCCTCTTGCCCTGCCGCAGAAGCTCATCGACCACCGCGTCGGCGTTGAATACCGAGGGGAACCCGTATCCCTTCCGAATCACGCGGCAGGCCGCGCGGAGGAACTCATTCGGCGTTCGCTGCGAAATCTGGACGTTGTTGCTCGGCTGAAGGAGGTGCATATCGTCGATGACTTCAAGCATCAGGAGCGATAGATCGTTGGAACCGTCCTCCCCGTTTCGCGTCAGGCCGCCGAGATTGATGTTGGCGAAGTCGGTGTATGTACCGCTTTCCGCCGCGGTCACTCCGACCTTCGGCGGCGCCGGATGATTGTTGAACTTGACCCAAAGGCAGCCCAGCAATTCGCGGGCGGTTTCGGTGTCGAGGGTCCCGTCGCTCAATCCGCGTTCGTAGAACGGCCAAAGATGCTGGTCCAGGTGGCCGGGGTTGAACGAGTCCCAGCCGTTCAGCTCCGTGATAACGCCCAGGTGACAGAACCAGTACATCTGGATGGCTTCCTGGAAATCCCGGGGGGCGTGGGCCGGGACGTTGCTGCAAACTGCGGCGATGCGTTCCAGTTCGGCCTTTCGGGCGGGATCCGTCTCTTCGGCGGCCTTTGCCAGCGCGAGATCGGCGTGCCTCTGCGCGAACAGAATCGTCGCGTCCGCGGCGATATCCATGGCCGTCAGTTGTTCATGGCGATGATGGGCGGTGGGGTCGGCGTGGTAGTCCAACCGCTCGATGGCTTCGGCGATATCCCGCTTGAAGTCGAGCAGTCCTTTGCGGTACATCTTGCCGTCCGCCACGGTATGGCCAGGCGCCCGTTGTTCCATAAACTCCGTGAAAATGCCTGCTTCGTAGGCGCGTTTCCATTCATCGGGAAGGGCCTCGAAGATGCGGTCCCTCATGGAGCGTCCGCGCCAGTAGGGGATGACGGTCTCCTCGTAGGCGCTGCGGCATTCCGCGGGGACGGCGTAGCTTGTCTTCTCACGGGTGTTGAGGATATCCAGGTCCTCGATCGTGTGGCAGGTCAATTCGGGGTAAGTGGGCGTGATTTTCGGTGCAGGGCCGCGTTCGCCGACGATCAGCTCCCCGTCGCCAATGTACACCGTCTTGTGGGCACAGAGATGGTGGTATGCCATGGCCCGCAGCACGGGAACGGAGTGTTTCCCCTCGTGCTCACGGTAGAACTCGGTCATCAGAACGGCGCGTTCGGACGATACCGACGGCATCTCCTCCAGGCTATGGTTCCGAAGTCGTAATACCCGCTCCGTCATCTGTATCATCCTCCCAGGCTCGCCGCTGCGCCCAACTCGAACATGCGTTCCACGATCTCGTGCACCCGCGCGTCCTCCGGCGGCTTCGTCAGACCCATCGGATCCGTCCTGCCCGACCGGATATATTTGTGCGACCCGATCGCGTGATATGGCAGTACCTGAATCGGTGGCCGATAGGCCAGGGAGTCGATGAGCCGGACTACCGCCTCGATATTTCCGCTGTCATCGTTCACGCCCGGTATCAGCGGCATCCGCAGCCAAACGGTGCTGCCGTGCGAGCACAGCCATTTCAGGTTGGCCAGTATAATCTCGTTGGGCACGCCGGTGAATCTCCGGTGGAGTTCCGAGTCGACAATCTTGATGTCATATAGAAACAGGTCCGTCCAGGCCGCAACCTTATGTAATACGCTGCGTTTGGCGTGCCCGCAGGTGTCTACACACGTGTGAATCCCGCTCTGCCTGCAGCCTTGCAGACACGCCAGAAGGAAACCCGGCTGTGCCAGCGGTTCGCCGCCGGAAAAGGTGACGCCGCCCCCTGATTCTTCGTGAAAATCACGGTCCCGCTTCACTTCTTCCAGAACATCGGCAACCGTCATCTGCTGCCCCAGCAAGGTTCGACCCGCCATTGGACACGCCTCGACGCATTCGCCGCAGCGCTCGCAAAGGTCCCAATCGGTGACGGAAACTCCTCCCTCCAGACGCACCGCCCCGTGCTCACACGCCGCCATGCACCCTCCGCACCCGATACAGCGGTTCGAGAGCACGGCCAACTCCGGCTCGCCGGCCTGGCTTTCCGGGTTGTGGCACCAGTCGCAATGGAGCGGGCAGCCTTTCAGGAAGACCGTCGTGCGAATACCCGGGCCATCGTGCAGCGAAAAGCGCTGCACGTTGAAGACGGTTCCCGCATGCGTCACTTCGCTGTTCAGGGTTGTCGGCAATCCTGAGGTCACCTCAACGGTTCCGACAGGGCCGGGTAGCGCTGCAGCATGCCCTCATCATGCATCAACTCCTCCACATCGTCCAGTTCCAACGGCGCCGCGCCCGTCAGCACTTCCACTCCGGTATCCGTGATGGCCACGCTGTCTTCAACCCGGATGTACATCTGCTCTTCCGGGATCCACATCTGGGGGTCCACGGTGATGGTGATACCCGGTTCAAACGGCCGGTCGAGATAGCTCGCAACGTCGTGAACGGCCATGCCCACGGGGTGTGACAGATGCCCCTTGAAGTCGAGACAGCGCCGGGCGGCCGCTTCATAGATCGGCTTTGAGAACGTCGTTTCATCGATGACGGGGCGCATCTCGTCCGCCGCTTCGCGGAGCACCTGGCTCGGCATCACTCCCGGGCGCAGATGTCTCAAGACGGCCTTGTGGTACTTCACGATGAAGCCATACAACTCGCATTGCAGCGGACTGTAGGTCCCGTTCACGGGCCACATGCGTCCGATGTCGCTCGTGTAGTTGTCAATGTCCGGCGCGTAATCCATCAGCACCAGGTCTCCGTCCAGAAGTGGGCAGTTGTTGCGGAAATAGTGCGAATACCAGATATTGCGACCGCCGGCGATGATGGCGCGGTAGCCTGTGCCCTGCGCGCCGTTTACTTCGAATAGATAGTCGGCGATGGCGCCAAGCTGATACTCCATCACACCCGGCTGGGTGCTGCGCATCGCTTCCTTCACGGCCAACGCGGAAAGCGCGCCCGCCCTGCGCATCGCTCCGACCTCTCGCGGGCTCTTCACCAGGCGGAGGCCGTCCAGGATCGGGGATAGATCCCTGATCTCGGCCCGCGGCGCCCTCGCGCGCAGAGCGCCTATGAACTTCTCTTCACGAGACGGGTCGCTGTCCCACGGGTCGGCGGCGATGGCTTTGGCGGAACGTAGAAGTTCGTCGCGGCTGGCCCTCCGGCCTTCCGCGGGGCTATGCGGCGTGAAAATGACCGAGGCTTCCGCGATATGCGACGCGAGCGCGTCCAGGTCGAACACGTGGTCCACACCGGTCAACGCCTGCAATTCGACGGCGTCTTCCGAGCCGAGAACCGTCCCCTCACTGGCCGGGTGGGAGCCGCGGCTCGGCAGGTACAACGACGCCGACCGCCGCCCTCCGTCCAGCAGCAGATAGCACTGCGGAACGTCCACGCCCGTGAGATGGAAGAATTCGTTGGTCTGCCGGAATTGCTCGAATCCGCGGACCGGCCCCGCCCCTTGGAGGACAGCGTGCGCGTGCGCCCCGAGGGCATCAAGCACCCGCGCGCGGTGCTCCGTGAATTCCTCCGCCGGGAAACCTTCATATACCTGCGATCGACTGATATTATCTGTTTCTGTCACCATAACCTGTTTTCTATTGAGTGGGGGAGACCCTTTTCACGACCCGGCAATTGAATACGCCGCCCGCCGTCTTGCCTGGCAGCGCCTGGAAACGCACCGTCACTCTGCTCTTGCCCGTGAGCAGGTCTGCCGGAATCGGATAGGTCTCATCGAAGAACACGTCGCGCCGGTTGACCTCGAGTTTCTGGGTGGTAATCGTCCGGCCATCCACTTGGATCTCGAACTCCCGGTTGTACCGGTCGCTGCCCCAATATGTGCACACCAGGTCTAGCGGCTCTCCTTGAATGACCTTCATATCCAGGGAGAACCAGCCGCCATTGAAGGCCTCGCGGAACTTGCGGCGGAACGTTTCGCCAACGTGGCTCTTCTCGGACTGAACGTTGTGGTCCCGCTCGGGCTGCATCTCACCGAGTTGCGCCGAGTCTACAGTCCGCGCTTCGAGGTCGCGCTGCTTCGCCTGTTCCGCGCGATACTCTTCCTGCTTCGACTTCCACTGCGCGTCGTCGAACGTATCCCAGTAGACGGCGTACGGGTGATCGTGCATCTTGTAGAAAGGAATCAGGGAAACGGCCACCGGTTCGCTGGAGTCTGCCGCGCGAAACGCCTGCCGTCCCGCAAAGGTGAGAGGCGCGCCGGCGGTTGGCGAGACCGCCTGGAGAATGCGGTCCGGAGGGCTCACGATCACCGGGAATGACTTCGCCGGGTCTACCTCGGCGCTCAAGACGAGCGGGCCGTACATCAGCGCGAGCTTCTGGGCGTTGTCCCGGAATGCCTCGGTGCGCAATGACATAGGCGCCGTGATGAGTACCTTGTCGCCGGTTTTCCACTTCCGCTCGATGGCCGCGTAACTCCCGGGCGTGCTGTCAAGTGGCTGCGCCTCGCCATTCACGCTGATCGTGAATCCCGCCGTCGCCCAGTATGGATGGCGAATCAGCAGCCGAAGTTTCACCGGCTTGTCACACGCCAGCGTCAGCTCGGAGGTATCCGCCGTCGGAAACTGGGTATCCTGCCGCACCTTGACGCCCCGTGCTTTCCAGCTCAGCTCGGACGCGATGAACAGGTTCACATAGAGCGAATTTGCTCCGTCGTGGAAGTAGATCGAGTCTCCATACTTCGAGTGGTTTTCCATACCCGTGCCGACGCAGCACGCGAAAGAGTCGAACGGAGGATTGTAGTCCTTGGAAACTCCCGTTTTGAGCGGCACGAAGTAGCACATCTCACCCGTTACCGGGTGCTGCGACGCGAGGATGTGGTTGTATACGGCGCGCTCGTAGTAGTCCGCGTATTCCGCCTTCGGATCCCAGCAGAATAGCTGGCGCGTCAGCTTGAGCATGTTGTAGGTATTGCACGTTTCGCAGGTCGCGGTCCCCACGTGTTTTGACAGTTCCTCTTTGGGCGAGAAATATTCGCCGTCGCTGTTTCCCCCGGTAACGTACGAGCGTTCTTTGGTCACCGTATCCCAGAAGAATGTCGCGATGGTATGGAGACTGTCATCGCCGGTGAGCTCATATTGGCGGGCATTGCCGATGATCTTGGGAATCTGCGTATTCGCGTGGATCCCGGTCAGCTTGTCCTCACGCCTCGACAGCGGATCGAGCACCTTCTTGTGATAGAACTTGCGGCTGAGCGTGAGGTACTTCGTCTCGCCTGTCAGCGCATACACATCGGCCAGGACATCGTTCATGCCGCCGTGCTCACAGGCCAGCATCCGCTGCCACTGTTCGTCGTTGAGACCCGTGGTGGTGTCTATCGCCCAGTCGGCGAGCCGGGTGAGAATCCCTTTCGCCTTCGGGTTGTCGCAGTAGATGATGGCGTCGATGAGGCCGGCCATCGTCTTGTGTTCGTTGTACCACGGGACCCATGAACCGTTCAGGTCGAAGCCCTGCGAGCGGATGTCGCCGGCTGCCACCTCCGCGAACACCTTCCTGCCGTTCGGCATTCCTCCGATGAACCCGTGTCCATCGGCTTTCTGGCACTCGTCGAGCTGATCGATGATGTAGGTCACTTTGTCTTTGAACCGTTCATCGCCGGTGCTGGCGTACATCATCGAACACGCCGAGAGATAGTGCCCCAGCGAGTGCCCGGAGATCGTGTCACGCTCCCATCCGCCATACGCTTCGGCCTTCGGCTTGAGCCCGGCGTATTCACGGAAGCGGGACAACAGGCGGTCGGGTTCGAGGCTCAGGAGGTACTTCGCATCCAGTTCCATCGCGTGTTTGAACGGGCCGTCCAGCAAGCGCACGTCGGTCAAAGAGAACGGGTAGGCTTTGAGCGGTATTTTGGGTTGAATCTTCATATGGGTGTCACGGTACTGCGGCTCAACGGCGCGAACGCCAACGGCCGATAACGCCAACAGGAGCGTCAGAATCCCTGCGTTCGTGCTTTTCAAGGGCGATACCCCTCCGTACGTGTCATGCTTCAGCATATAGTCCACCGCAAACCGGTCGCCCCGCTACGTCCGCAGGTCGGTCCAGAATCCCCTGTTCGCTCCCGAAGTGAACTCGTTCCCCGGAATGGCTTCCACGTGGCTGTCGAAGAAGAGCATGTCGACCTTGGATTTCCCCAGACCGATGGCGCCATCGCCACGGTTTCCGTAGTGCCATCCGCGATGGTCCCAGAGGTACGCGCGGAAGGAAGGCTGCTTAACGGAGGACATCGCATACCCCGCCATCGCCCATCCTCCACCATCCGGCCGGTTGATCCAACTGCCGGCGTTATTGGTACCCCGGTATCCGTAGCTCACGCCGATCGGCTTGGTGGGGGAGCCGACCATCCGCCAACTCTTGAACGGGAGCGGCGATCTGGTGGCGCCCCACAAATCGTTCTTCGAGTATTGCCCGAAATCCGACGGACATTGCCAGACATCCCGCGACTTGATGTAGGCATCCAGTTGCTGGGAGATCGTCGCCTTCGCCGTGGCCGCAACGTTCAGATTGATTCCTCCGCCGCCCTCGATGGTCGCCGCGTAATCCTCGACGCAGATATAGGGGCTTCCTGAAGGGTACGATGACCACGCGGGAAATCGGTTGTCGTAATCACCGGTATACGTCACCATCGCGATGCCGATCTGCTTCATGTTGCTGAGACAGGTTGTCTGCTTGGCTTTCTCCCGTGCTTTGGCGAAAACCGGGAAGAGTATCGCCGCCAGGATGGCGATGATGGCGATAACAACCAGCAATTCTATCAATGTGAACGCGGTGCGATGCTTCCTGATCATCTGAATTCTCCCACGCCGATGTTCCTTCCGGCGTAGCCTGTCAATTCTTGTAATCGTTAAATGTCATGTCTGCCTGTGACCACGCCTTGAAGAACCGTACATGGCCGTCCAGAAACATCACGTTGTTCCCGCCGTTATGCCACCCGGGGAAATACAGTCTCCCCACGTAAGCTCCGGGGAAATCGCGGAATTTCGCGATCGGCATCGCGTTCGACACGGGGGTGCTCGAGTATCCACCCGCCTTTGTGCCGTAGACGACTCCGTCCTGCTGGTTGTCATTCGGCAGGTTGAATCCGGATTCGGTCGTCAGGTCGGAATCGCCCGTAATGCTTGATTTGACGTTCCGGTTGCCTGATCCCGGGCATTCGGCCAGATGGATGAACCGGCTTGGATTTCGGACCCGGGTGATGGTGCCAAGGTAGTTCACTGAACTGTAAGCGTTCATTGTGTAAGAGAAATTGCTCTTGTCATTTTCTGGGCACCTGTACACTTCCATGTTTTTCAAGTAGGGCGCGATCCGATAGGTCCAACCCTGACCGGAAATCCACGCCGGCGACGCCGAAAACGGAGGAAACCGCTCCTCGTTGTCCGAAAAATACGACAAGAACGCGAGGCTGATCTGCTTCACGTTGCTCAAACACGCGGTCTGATGCGCTCTCGACCGCGCTTTGGCAAACACCGGGAAAAGGATGGCCGCCAATATGGCGATGATGGCGATGACTACCAGCAATTCGATGAGCGTGAATCCGCTCTTGCCCGGTCGGTTCATGGTATACTCCTTCACGTTGCGCTCAGCCGTGTTTCGGCGCCGTCAAGCGCCCCCAATAAAAGGTCATCTTGCTGCTGTCCCACGCACCGAAACTCGCCACGTGCCCATCCAGGAAGAGGATGTCGTTCCTGCCCGTGTGCGGACCCGGGAAGCGAAGCCAGTAGCTGAATCCAGTGCCCGGGTTGTTGAATGAGGTCTTGGCCAGAGTCATCTGCTCCGTGTCACCGTAAACGTACTGCAGGTCGTTGCTCCAGTCGCCGTCCACGATGTCCAGATAGCTGTTGTAGCCCGGCCACTTGGTGCTCGGGTAGCGCGGTTTGTCGAAAATGTGAATGGTCATGGTCGGATTGCCTCGCGCATCGACATTGGCGAGGCTCGTCCATTCGTTGCGGATGTATCCCTGAACGTGGTTGAGTTCGGGGCAGTGAAATATATCCCAGCTTTTGATGTAGCGGTTGATGTCATTCTCCCAGCCAGGGTCCAGTCCACGAGGAACGCTGTGATACTCCACCGGCATCATCAGCCCGTCATTGTCCTGTGCGTAGGTCAGAGTGGCCACGCCGATCTGCCGAAGGTTGCTCAGGCATGTTGCCGCTTTGGCCTGCGCGCGTGCCTTCGCGAAAACCGGGAAAAGAATGGCGGCCAATATGGCAATGATGGCGATAACCACCAACAGTTCGATCAAAGTGAACGCGACTCTGTGAGTTCGTCTCAAGGCATTCCTCATGGCCCGGTGAGCCCCAACCTCTGCGCCCGAAGCACAAAGGCTTCAAACACTGTTATGAGTATACCATTTTGCGAATCATTTTGGGAAGGCAAGGGCGCCATGCCTGATGTTGGAGGGATTGCCGGAATGCTTTACGTTTCGACGATGCGCTGAACCGGCAGCCGGCCGGCATAGAAGTCGTCGATCAGCGCGTAGCCGGCGGGGTCGTGCTGCTTCAGCCACTCGGCGCCCGGTTCCGGTTCGGGGTCGATGGCGCCGTAATCGCCGCGGGTACCGAAATACCACATCGTAAGTTCGGCGAAGTATTCATGTTCGTTCGTACCGGCATACGATGGCCAGAGCCCCCTGGCCCTTCCGTGCTGTTCCTCAAACGCCCGGACCACGTTTTCGGACATGCCGCCCATCTGGATACCGTGGGCGAATTCGTGAGTGCAGATGTCCCGGTGGTCCGTGTACCGCTCGTCCGGCAGTTGGAGCAGGTTGTCCTCGCCGCTGCTGGAGATGATGCCCCCCATGCCGCGCACGCGGTCATCGAACAGCATCTTTCCGGTCCCCGTGCGGTCGGTGACGGACTCGCCCTTCATGTGCCGCCATTCGGGGAGGTCGGAACACTGCTGGTTGACCGCGATGATGTGGTGTTCGGCCCCGCGGGCGATGAGATTGTCGCGGACAACCGGGATATTCTGAAGGAGGCGGCTAATCCGTCGCGCGGCCTCGAGCATCGCTTCATCGCTCACATCCGCGTGCGCCTTGATCGGAATCCCATCCGCCAGGATGACGCGGGAGTAAAACCCGTCTTCGAGCGGATCGATGGCTTTGATGTCGGCTGGATTGACTGAATGGCTCATGATGCGCTTGGCCTTCCGGAGACGATGACCAGCCCGGTTGACGCCGGGGCTGTGAAGAAGCCCAGAGACTTCCCTTCCTGATCGGTGACCTCCCACTGCCCGCTGGCGTGGGCATTGTTGTCGTACCTGCCGCCCGGAGGGATGGTATCTACCTGCTGGCGCGTCCCATCGCCGGCGATCATATAGGTCTTGATGCTCCCCGCCGTGTTGTTCTGGACTATCACGACCGAGGCTTTCGACGGCGCGCCCGCGACGGCCACCGGGTTCTTTCGAGCCGACAGCCCGATGCGGACCACCTTGATGGGTGGGACGGGTAGGCGCCCACTGTAGAACGAATCGAACAGGGCATAGGCTTCGGGGTCGTACCTGCGGAACCACGCCCGGCCGGGTTCGGGCTTTGGCTGGATGCTGCCGTAATCGCCGCGGGTGCCGAAATACCACATCGTCAGTTCGGCGAAGAACTCCTGGGTGTTCGTGCCTGCGTAGGACTTCCATAGGCCTTTCGCCGTGCTGCGCTGGCGCTGTTCCTCGAACTTCCGCACAATCTCCGGCGACACTCCGCTTCCGAGAATTCCGTGTGAGAACTCGTGCGAACAGATGTCGCGGTGGTCCTTGTAGCGGTCCGACGGCAGTTTGAGCAGGTTCTCCTCGCCCGAACTGGAGACGAGGCCGCCCATCCCGCGCGTCCGCTGGTCGAACGACGCAGAGCCGTCCCAGTGCGGCTTGCCCTTCATCTGGCGCCACTCGGGCAGGTCCGATGTCTGTTGGTCCTTGCCGATGATGTGGTGCTCAGCGCCCACGGCGGCCAGGTTCCGGCGCACCACCGGAATATGCTCCAGCACACGCGAAATACGCCTGGCCGCCTCGAGAATCGCGGCATCGGACACCTCGGCGGGCGCCTTGATCAGTATCCCGTCACAATCTATCTCCTTGGCGTAGAACCCCTGCTCCGGTGGATCGATGCGCTTGATGGCGTGGTCCCCGGGCGCCGACGCCATCGCCGCGCCTGTGACAGTCGCCATCAAGATCAACGTGATTGTGCCAGTGACCATAAACACCCGCCTCCTCCGCCGTCTGATTGCCGTTAGTTCAACACGCGCCACTGATACACGCCGGAGGACAGGTTCGGTTGGCTGTCGACCACGAGGCGGAGGGCATCGGTCGTGACCGGTGAGAACTCCACGTGATTGTACTTATCCTTCTCCACGCTGTATGCCCCCGCGCCCTGCACTGGCTTCCACTCGCCGGCATCGCGGTACTCGATATGCCAGGATGCCGGCAGCGCACAGCCTCCGTTCGGGCTGTCCTGGAACCAGTAGACTTCAACGCCCTTGACCGTCGCCGATTCGGGGAACGTGTACTGAAGCCATTCCGTGGTGCCGTTGCGCGGCCACCAGTCCATATGCGGTGTCTCCGCATCGTTGGAGTTCCGCGGCTCCATCAGGCTGTTCACGGCTGTGCGGTCCGCATGCATCGAGGACCAGGAGAGTTTGCTCCGGCTGGCCAGCGTGGGCGCCTTCGGCGCCGGAAGCGCTTTCGGATCTTCCGGCAGCCACAGCGCCATCCCGCCGACTTCGCGGTTGTCCCAGGCATAGTACGGAACGGCGGTGAATTTTGCCGGGCCCGCGGCGTCCTGCATGGTTGCCTGAGAAATACAAGACCCCATTAGAACGGTGACGCCCCCCAGCAGATCGGGACGAGCCTTCGCGGTGATCGCGGCGTTCGCGGGGACAACCATATGGCGCGCGCGCTTCGCGTTGTCCACGTCTTCCACGCAGTAGACAACCGGACCGCGCTGCAGGGCGACCTTTCCTTCGTCGTACTTCACTTTGGGGTTCGCGTGAACGCGGCGCACCGGCATCGGCATGTCGTACGTTACGACGTCGCCGCGGCGCCAGGTGCGGGCGACGAGGGCGTAGCCTTTCACGATGCGGACCGGCGATACGGCCTTGCCGTTCACGCTGATGGTCACAGCGCCCGAAGCCGGCTTACCCTTGATGCGGTAAAGCGTTTCGGACGTGGTTGGACCCTGGCACCACCCCGGCACACGCAGGCGGAGCGTAAAGGCCTTGGGCCGCGTCGGACTGACGGAGAGTTTCACGCGGCCGTCCCACGGGTAGTTCGTCGCCTGGGTTACTGTCACCGGCGTCTTGCCGACTGCCATCTTGCCGATGTTGCCCATGTAGTGGCTGACGTACAGATCGTTGTCTGTCGTCGCGTAAGCAAGGCCGCCAACCGTGGGCAGGAAGCGCGCGAGGTTAGGCGGGCAGCATGCGCAGCCGAACCATGCTTCACGGCGCTGTCCCCCGCGGGTGCCCAGGGGGTTAACGTAGAAGAAGGAGTCTCCCTTGAGTGAGATGCCGCTCAACAGGCCGTTATACATGCATCGTTCGACAACGTCGGCGTATTTCCCATCCCCATTCAACAGCGTCATCCGCTCGTTCCAGAGCGCGAGCGCGATCGCCGCGCACGATTCGGCGTACGCGGAATCGTTTGGCAGGTCATACGCGGTCGTAAATCCCTCGTTGGAGCCGGACGGGCCGATGCCGCCGGTGATGTACATCTTGCGCTCCGTCACGTCCGGCCAGATGGAATCCATCGTCCGCATATAGCCCGTGTCGCCTGTGATGGCGGCCAGGTCCGCGACTGCGCAGTAGAGGTACATCGCCCGCACCGCATGCCCCTGAATCTCGCGCTGCTGCCGCACGGGGATGTTGTCCTGGCTGTACTCACCCTGGAGCCGTCGGCCGCCGTTGGGGTGACCACGCTCTTCCACGAAGAACTGGGCCAGCTTCAGGTATCGCTTTTCACCGGTCAGGCGGTAGAGCTTCACGAGCGCGAGCTCGATCTCTTCGTGTCCGGGCGCCTCGTGCCGCTTGCCGGGGCCGTACAGGCGATCGTAGTAATTTGCGAGGCGGATGCTCACGTCCAGGAGTTTGCGCTTCCCGGTCGCCTGGTAATACGCCACGCCGGCTTCGATGAGATGCCCGGCGCAGTACGTTTCGTGCATGTTCGCTTCGTTCGTATGGCGGAGGTTGAGCTCCTTGCGAACGGTGTAGTACGTATACAGGTAGCCGTCCGGCTGCTGTGCCGCGGCGATCCGGTTGATGATGTCGTCGCACTTCTTCTCAACGGCAGGATCCCGTCTTTGGGACAGTGAGTAGGCGGCGGCTTCCAGGACTTTGTACACGTCCGAGTCGTTGAACATGTAGCCTTCGTGTTCGCCGGCCATCTTGCCGGCGGCCTTGTCGAAATTGCTGATGCGCCCCGTGATCTCGCACTCCATGAAGTTGTGCGGAAGCGTGACGTCGAGATTGCGTTGCACGCGTGGCGCCCAGAACTTGTCCGTCAGTTTCACACTGGTGAAAGGAACGGCCTTCAACTGGGGCGGGGGCGCGGCGACGGCCGCGGAAACGGAAATCAAGAGCACAAGAGCGAGAGGGGACGCAACATGATTCTTCATAGATATATTGTCCGGGGATCGGGCGCGTAACGCGCGAAAGAAATGTATCCCGCCGCGCAACCGGGTGGGTTGCGCGGCCGGTGATGGCTTGGGGACCGCGCCGGAAGCCATAGGTATTGGCTACGTTCGGTGAAGGGGAACGGTCCGATTTCCCCAGCGGAACGTCATTTTGTCAGGGTTCCAGGCATTGAACGTGGCCACGTGGCTGTCAATGAAGAGGATGGCGGCCCGTCCGTTGTGAACGCCGGGGAACCTCAGCCAGTAGGGCATCCCGCCTTTGAAATTGAACGATGTCTTGTTGGCCATCGTTGCGTCGTCGTCTCCGTAGTTGTACTGAGTGTCATTGGTCCAGTCCGCGTCGTCGGAGTTTTTGAGCGCCGCGTTCCAGCCGGGAAATGTCCTCTCCGGATATCTGGGCAGGTCGAAAACGTGAATTGTCTTCGAGGGATCGCCGACGTTGCCGAGGATTGCCTCGCCGGCCCAGTCACTGCGACAGTAGCAGTGCGCGTAACCCAGTTCGGGGCAGATAAACAATTGGTAGGCCCCGCTCTTGTCCGTGGTGGCCGCGCTGGCGGCGATCTTCGCCTTGGTGCCGCCCAGGTAGTTGATGACGTTGTTTTCCCAGCCGCGGTCATCTCCCCGAACCAGGTAAACCCACCAACCCGGGGGAAGCTTTTCGTCGTAATCGGAAGCATACGCCGTGAACGCGATGCCCATCTGTTTCAGATTGCTCAGGCACGTGGTCGTTCTCGCGCTGTTCCGTGCTTTGGCGAAGACGGGAAACAGAATCGCCGCCAGAATCGCGATGATTGCGATGACCACAAGCAACTCAATGAGGGTGAATCCCCTCCGCGTTACCTTTCGCATTGCGGATCTCCTGCCGCTGGACCCAGCCGAGCGGCTGTCTCGGATTACTCCTGATACTCCGCCTGAATGGCCGGAAAGCGCGCATCAGTAGAAAGACGGCTCACGGCGGCGGCGCCCTCGCTTTCCGCGGATTCAGACCTCTGGATGATAGCGCATCGGTCGCCGATCGTGCATGATCTTGACGCTCATCAGTTCACGACGAAAGGATTTCTCACACGGCTGATAGATTAGCCATTTCGCTATGAGTATACCTGATGACGACTAGTGTTGTCAACGGCGCGGCCTCCGCTGGGCGTGAGTCCAATCTGTGGCGAGGCCTTTGCGCCATTGGTTCAGGCCGACTTCATTTGGGGGAACAGGGCGTGATGACCCGCCCCATTACCCATACGCGTCGCACGCGGGAAGAAAGTACGCAAGATTTCCACGCCATTTTGTGGCCAAGTTACGTAGTTTTGGTGTAGATAGGTGAATAATGGAATCAATTGAGATGCGATTCGCAATGGATCGTGCGGGAGGACCGCCGCATTGGCAGCGCTTCAAATCCCTGGAAGCGCAAGTGGGCGCCTATCGCTTTTGTCTCGAACTTGAATCTCGCGATCTGTCTCGCACCGGAAAGGGGACGGAAACTCAAATCCTGCCGATTCCGGCGGGCTCTCAGGGACCAATGCCACGCTTCAATTCATAGCTTTGCGGCATTATCTGAGAGCCAGCCCGTTAATACAGGCGCAAACCGCCTCTCGATCATCATCAGAGTATCCGGGGTCTCCACCAATCGCCTCAGGGTACTCTCTATCCAAACATGCGAGGGTTCTCGTCAATGGTGTTGGCCCATTGCCGTGGTTCTCGCACGTGATGTCCACGGGATAACTGATTCATCGGTGAACCGATGAAAGGACAGACAAAGATGTTTAGAAAGTCCATGAAGGGCCTTTGGCTCGTTGGAGCGTTACTGGCGCTGTCCGCTCTCCTGGGCGGCAGCGCGATGGCGCAGACATGGTGGAATCCGGATTACGGGCACAGGGTCGCCGTCTCCATCAAGAACAACGATGCCTCGGCGACTCCTACGCCAACCTCGGCCGAGTTGACTCTCCCCCTTGATCCCACCATGCGCGCCGATCGCCTGGATGTGCGGGCCGTGTACTATAACGGCACCACTAGCTCGGAGATTGACAGCAAGGTCTTCCGGGAACTCGGTACCGTGAGCCCGTACTATACCGAGAACCAGAGTGCGGGCACTACGAGTTACGCCGGCCTGCCTGCCGGCAGTCCGGTGACGCCGGACAACGTCGCGGGCGATGACAGCGGCGCCCAGCTCATCCTTCCGTTCAGCTTCCCGTTCGCGAACGGAAGCAGCAACGTGATCTTCATGAGCATCGACGGCTACCTGGCCCCTGGCACGGCGAAACCGTATAGTCAGTACGGAGTCACCACTGGCGGCGGAACCCGCGGCATCTATGCGTATGCGTCGGACTACAGCGTTGCCGCCGAAGGTGGTCCGGCCGGAACGGCCCTCTACTACTATTCTGACGCCACCCAGGCGGTTTTCCGGTGGGAAGTGGCGGCTTCCGGCGGTTCCGCGCTCATTGCCAAGTTCGCGGTCATCCTGAAGCCGGATGGATCGATCCGTTACGTCTACAGCGACACCGTGACCCCGCCCCCGGTCGGCGTCGGCGGCCTCGGTGCATACGCCCAGATGGCATATGGAGTTCAGGTTGGACTCATCGGCGGAGGGATACTGCACAGCCCGGTTGACAACTATCCAACCTCGGCGACGTTCAGCAACCACGCCGACATCCTCTACACGCCAACCGGTGCGACAAGGCCACCGGAGGTCGTGCGGGCCGTTTTCCGGCTCCAACAACCCATCCCTGCCGGCGGCACCAGTACGGGACAGTATTTCATCTATTACGCCAACGTCTCCCCGGACAACCCGATGCGTACGGTGAAGAATGTCTTTGACTACATCGTCGATTTCACCAGCGCCGCCAACGTGGTCGGAGCGGCCGCGCCGGACTGGGATGTCCAGAAGGGTAACACTGTCACCGTCACGAACTACCAGGGCCTTAAGGTCGGCGTTCTGAAGACGGGGACGCAGGCTCATCCGCGCGCCACCGTCAAGACGTCCGCGATGCCGGCCTTCCTGAACCCCGAGATTCTGGCGCACGTGGCGCCGTTCGGCGCCGGCTCTCTGGAAATGGCGCCCATGGCCCGCGTGATATCCGACCCCAATGACGCGAACTTCCAGGGTGGCTACGGATACGCCGTAGACGCATTCGGCGACCCGGGCGGCTCCCACATCGTGAGCTATATCAATCCGAACACCTTCAACGACGCCGGCCCGGCGGATATGGGCGGTGTGCCGGACCCGCAAAAAGCCGACACGTTCGCCAATATTCTATACCGCGTCACCGGCGATCCCGGCGTGATCCAGGGCAAAAACTGGAGAGACGACCAAACGGAACCCGCCGGCCTGATGCTCCAAGTGGACCGCTCGCAGCGCGGCCCGAGCCACGGCCCTGCACCGGGCACCCCTGATCCGGTCTACAACCAGCCCGGTACAACCGGTATGGGCGGCTACAACCAGCAGGTAGCCATCGACTACATCGCCCTCCGCGAACTCAGAGGCCTCGTTCCCACCACCGCAGCCGCGGAGTCCTTCACAAGCCCCGGCCCGTTCATCCAGGGTACATTGACCGCCGCCGGGAGTGGCCTGCCGCTAAGCAGTGGGACCGTCACCATCACCAACGGGTCTACCGTCAACATCACACTCAACGTTGGACCCACGGGCGTCTACAAGCTGACGGTCCCCGCCGGCACGTACACCGTTTCGGCCACCGGACCGGCTTGCTATGGGAGTCAAGTCAAGACGAACGTTGTCGCTTCCGCATCCAACACCACTGACTTCGCCTTGGTGTACGAATGCGGTACGCTCACCGGCGTCTGCTTCGCGGGCATCAACAACCAGCGCCAGGCGAACACCATTGTCACACTCATCGACAGCAATGGCAATTACGTCACGTCAACCACCAGCGACGCGTACGGCTTCTACAGCCTCATCTACCCAACTGGTGGAACGTTCGGCCTCGGAGCCATGAGCCCGGCCGGCTATGGCACGCGCATGTCCGTAACACTGCCCTCCGGCGGATCGGCTATCCAGAATCTCTCGATGGCGGTCATGGCCAATGGCGATTGCGAGATCCCCAACTCCACGAACTCCTTCGCCCTTGGCTGGACAACGTCGTTTGATGCTCCGGGAGCCTACATCTACAGCCAGGCGCAGAACCACACTCCGGGTGGCCACTGGAGCATGGCGATCAAAGACCCGTCAACTCCGGATGGCGCAAACCACTTGAGTGGCCTGAACAACCCGCCGGTTGCGGGATTCAACCTGCCGGTTCAGTCCGACCTGTTCGACATTACCGTCTCCGCGTGGGTCTACTTCACGAAGACGGGTCAGATGTGCGCCATGCGTCTTCGCGACAACTGGCCGCTCAACGGTCAGAACCGGGTATACGCAGTGGCGGGTATGCCACCGGACCCCAACAACCAGAACACGGGCGGCCTGGATGGGAGCGGAAAAGTCCCGGTCGGCCAGTGGTACCAGATCCGTGTGAGCGTTCCCGCGGGAACGCCGCTGAAGTCCGAAGCGCCCACGAAGCTGCAGATGAACCTCTACGCGATGAACAGTGCGTTCAACGCCAACTACTCCGGATTCACCGGTGGAACCGACGGCACCATCTACTTCGATGACTGGACGGTCACCCAGACACCTCACGCTTCAGCATTGGCGAAGGTTGTAGATTCCTACGGCACGCCGGTTGCAGGAGCCTACGTGGGCAAGATGGACATCGGTGGCGGCGACGCTACCGGGATCAGCGCCCCTAACTTCCTGTCGAGCCCGTATGTTTATACGGACGATCAGGGCAACGCGACACTCTACACCCTCGCGCCAGGGCCGATCAACGTGGGCGCCTGGATACCTCAACCCATCCTGCCGGACACCACGTCGTCCGATGCCGGCGTCATCGCCGGAACGGCCTCCGCAACGGCATCGACCACTCCGCCGACGTCGCGGGCGACCCTTACTCTCGGTAAGGGCACCAACGTCGCCAAGGGAATCACCAACATCACCGCCCATGAGCTCATCGGCAGTGATCTAAACCTCGCCCTTCTGCCGCTTACGGTGGATGACAAACTCAGCACCGGGTGGTACTCAACGGACACTCCGCAGTTCCCGTACGTCATCACGTGGAACCTCGGCGCGGTGAAGAGCGTGAACCAGGTTGAGTTCTGGTGGGAACGCACGGAGCCGGACTTCGACGTTTACGTCGGAACCACATCGGATCCGAGCAGCGAGACCGATGCCAAGGTCGCTTCGATCGTCGGCGCCAGCAACAAGGGCATCGTGGAAGCGGACTTCGCACCGGCGTTGAACGGTCACGTCAAGGTGATCAAGTTCAGCGCGCCGAGGAACATTCAATACATCCAGTTGCAGGCCATGGGAACCGGGCCGAGCAACAACGCCAGTCAGTTCCTCTACGAGATGAGAGCGCTCAGCGCCGCCGTACCGCCTCCTGCCCTGACGAAGGCAGACGCGACGACGGCACTGAAAATCGCCGCCGGCCTGCAGACAGCCGCTCCGGCGGACGTATTGAAACTGGACGTCGTCAAAGCTGACGGCTCCGTTGGAAGCGATGGCCGCATCACGATTGCTGATGCCGAGTTCATCAACAAACACGCACAGTAGCCTCCTGGCCATACCTGCGAGGGTTCCCGTCAACGGGCTTGGCCCGTTGACGGGGTCCCGCGTGTGATGTCCACGAGGATGACTGATTCATCGGCGAACCGATGAAAGGACAAACAAAGATGCTAAGAAAGTCCATTAAGGGCCTTTGGCTCGGTGGAGCGCTGGTGGCGCTGTTCGCCCTCCTGGGTGGCAGCGTGATAGCGCAGACATGGTGGAACCCGGATTACACTCAGCGCGTCGGCTTGACCATCACCAACAATGATGCCGCGCCGACGCCGGTTCCAACAACGGCGGAAGTCCGGTACTCCGTCCATTCGGAATCCAGTCCCGGCACAACAGATTACACGACTCTCCCAACCGGCACAAAGCTCACTTTTGCCGGAAACGGGACCAGCCTGGACGATAACTGGACAGTCGTTACATTGCCGTTCCAGTTCCCCTGGGGGCATGGAACGGTCAACCAGTTGGTAGTCGGCATTGATGGTTATATCGCGCCCGGAGCGGTGGACCTTGGCCGGCCGGACAACCCGGCCGACGCCTATCGACGGGCCGAGATCATCCCGTGGTCGTCGGATTTCGCGATCACGGACACAAGCACCCTGGGCGTATATGCCGACCTCCAGCCCACACAGGCAACGTTCCGGTGGGAGGTGCAGGAATCGGCCTCTGGACCGCTCATCGCCAAGTTCGCTGTAATCCTCAAGCCGGACGGCTCCATCCGCTTCGTCTACGGCAACCCCTGCAACTCGCCGAGCGCGGCGATCGCCGATCCCGGCACTGCCAACTCCTATTCGCCGATCAAGTTCGGTATTGGCGGCGAAGATCCAAACTACTTGCACGTCCCGGCATTCCCGGCCAGTAATACCGGACATGCGGACCTGCTTTACACTTACATCCCCGCGGCCCAGTTCCGCTCGGACGGCAACGACGTGCGGGCGCTATATTGGTCCGGTTCCGCCTGGCAGGAGCTTGATCGCCAGGTCTTGTCAGACTTGCCGGGACTCACCCGGGTTGTCTTCCGCCTCGTGAACTCCATTCCCGCGGGAGGTACAAGCACGGGCCAGTACTTCCTCTATCTCGGCAACACATCGCCGCAGTTGAACGTACCCCACAGCGTGTACAACATCTATGACCACGTTGAGGACTTCCTCTCTGCGGCCAACGTCGTCGGCTCACAGGCGCCCAACTGGGTCTCCAACGCGACCGGCGATGCAACCACGGTGGTGTTGATCGGTGGGAAGAAGATGGGCCAGATCAGCGGCCCGGACCATGCCAGAGGCGTTGTGCTTTCCTCTGCCATGCCGGGATTCCTGAACGCTGAAGAGTATGCTCACGTTGCCCCATCGGGTGGCGAGTGCGAAGTAGCCCCGATGATCCGCGCGGTGGGAAGCACCACCAACGGGTATGCGAATCCGGATCTGGCCTACACGGGTGGATTCGGGTACGTAATGGACGGCTTCGGCTCCCAGAACGGCCCCGTAAGCTACGTCAACCCGAAAGGGGTTACACCCACCAACACAGGCCCTGCCGATATGGGCGTACATGGGCCTGACTACCACGGCATCGGCGGCGTATTCGAAAACTTCATCATCCGCTGTACCGGGTTGGATGCCGCCACCGGGGCCCTGAGCGGGAAAGTCTGGAAAGACGGAGCGCCGCAGCCCTATTGGGGCGATCTGAACATCGCGCTGAACAACAATTCGCCCAGTCATCAAAGCGGTGTTCCCGATCCCCTTTGGAACCAACCGGGCACCGTGGGCGTTGGATCATACTCCAACTCACCGACAGTTGATTTCATCGCCATCCGCGAGATCCGCAACCTCTCCGTACCGTTTGGCGCACCCGAGGTCGGCCCGGCATTCGGACCCGGACTCCGGGGCGTGATTTCGTCCTCCAAGACGGGTCCGCTGGCTAACCTGACGTTCACCATCACCGATGGCACAACGACCTACACCCTGATCACCGGGGCCAACGGCGAATACCACATCTCGCTTCCCGCGGGCTCGTACTCGGTAACGGCCAGCGCGTTCGCGCACACCACTACCACTGTGTCCGGCGTTTCTCCAACGACGTCCGGAGTGACAAACGTTGTCCTGCCGTACGTTGGCGCCACCGTCAGCGGAGTTGTGCGCGATGCCTTGACGGGGAAAACCCAGGGAGGCACCACCATCACGCTGTCCGATGCCACCGGGCATTTCGTCGTGTCCGGCACCAGCGACGCCAACGGTAATTACAGTATCGTTGCCCCCGCGGGCGGCGTGTTGAACATAGGCGCCGTCAGCCCGCTTGGGCTCGGCGGCCGCACCCAGATCACTGTGCCCTCGGACAGTTCGACGGTTCAGAACCTCGCCATCAAAGTGATCGCCAACGGCGACATGGAGGTCCCGAACTTCAACAACTCGGCCCCGGTCGGCTGGACCACGCAGGAGTTCACTCCCTCAAGCCCGGCTGGCGCCTTTGAGTACATCAACGCCACAGACACCGCGGGCGTGCCTCAGCACACTCCGGGTGGAAACTGGGTACTGGCTGTCAAGGATCCTGGCGAGACGAGCGCATGGAACCCGCCGAACAACTACGCTGTGCCAGCGCAGACTTCCTACGCTTCCGTCACTGTCTCGGTCTGGGTCTACTTCACGGCGGCTGGCCAGCGCGCGGCGCTGCGGTTGCGCAACAACTTCCCAACAACGGGCTCAACCGTAGGCGGCCGTATTCAGGTCAACGCCGGCGGCCCGAACGACCCCGGTAATGAAAACCAATCCCTGGCCACCGTCCCGGTTGGTCAGTGGTTTGAGCTGCGCAAGACCGCTCCGGCTGGTACCGCACTCAGCCCGGCGGATCAGCTTGGGCTTAACCTGTACGCCCGCGGCCCCGCCGGCGGTGGAGCGGCCGGAACCGTCTACTTCGACGACCTCACGATTACCGTAACCCCAAGCTCCTCGGCTCTCGGCAAGGTTGTTGATGCCGCGGGCAACCCGGTCGCCAGTGCGTTTGTGGGTCCGATGACCAGCGCCGGCGGCTTAGGTGGCGACAATCTGCTCACAGGACCGTTCGTGTACTCTGATGACCAGGGTAATTTCACCCTGTTCCAGCTGAACGATGGGCCCGTCACAGTCGGCGCCTGGGCGCCGGTTCTCCCAGACTCAACGGGGCATATCCCAGGCTATGGGAACCTCATCAGCACTGCCACGCTCAACACTTCCGCCAACCCAACAACCAGGACGACAATCACCGTGGGCAAGGCGGGTGTGGTATCAGCGGGAGCCGCCGGCAACGCAGGCGGCCGGAACGATGCGGGTGTTGCCCAGACTGTGGACAACAATCTCTTCACTCGATGGGACGGCGGTGGAGGCAGCGCGGACGTTACCGTGACCTACGACCTCGGCTCGACGAAGTCCATCGACCAGATCGAAGTATACTGGGAGGCGGCCACACCGGATGCCTTCTCCGTTGAGGCCGATCCCGATCTGGCAACCACTAACTCCGTCCTCGACATTACTACCGGTGGCGAGACTTTCGGCATTCGGAACTTCGATATCACGCCATTCAATGAAGGCTCCTTCGATATCATCCGCCTGCCCGCGTCCGTCTCGGCACGCTATATCAAGATCCACGCGACCACTTACGGCACGTACCAAAACTACTCCATCATCGAGATGCGCGCTCTCAGCGCAGCAGCCCCGATACCGCCATCCTCGGCAGACGTAACGCGCGCGTTGCAGATTGCCGGAGGTCTCGTGAACGCCACATCGGCTGACAAGGCTCGACTCGACAAAGACGGCGACGGTCGCATCACGGTCATGGATGCGGTCAAGATCAACAAGGCGGTCAACGGGCTATAGCCCATTCGACCGAGTTGGATCACCAGAGGGCGCCCGCGAGGGCGCCCTCTCCCTTTTTTTGAGACACCCGTGGGGCGACACGTTGCCAGGTGGCCATGGGGATATCCTGGCGATTACCGCTCACCCGCTAGGCGAGGTATAATGATGGCGACCCCGCACACAGCGGCGGCCGTACAACGGCCGTTAGCCATGGCATTAGCGCACATTGACAGGCTGGTCCCCCCGATGGAAGGAAAGCACATATGACGGTGTTGAAATCTGCGGTCGCCCTCGCCACTTTCTCCTGCATGGCAGCGGCCGGGTTCCGCGGCAACGCGGCCACGCTCGATAACGGCCTTGTAACCGCGCGGTTCGATGCGCGCGGCCTCGTCGCAGTCACGGACAAGGCGAGCGGGAACACCGTTCGATTCTCCGGCGACAGCTTCGCGCTTACGCTGGACGGCTCCGTCATAAATGGCGCCAGTGCTCCGCTGGCGGGCGGGGCACAGACCCACACCGGTCTCGTCTTCGCGTACAACGCCGGCGGCCGTGCCGTCGAAGTGGTGTACGAACTCCAGCCGGGTTGGAGGTTCGTCAGCAAGCAGATACGCATCCCCGCGGTTTCAGGTATCACGCGGGTCAATTCGGTGCAGGTCTTTGCAGGCAGGCTGCTGAATCCGGTCGCTACGGAGCGTCGCCAGCGAGGTGGATCGTACGGATCGTTTGTTCGGCTGGCCGATGAACCGGGTGCGCCGGCGACCAGAGCGCATTGTGGCGTCTTTTTCGCCCTGCAGAACCCGTTCATGAAATGGAGCCTCTCCGATGGCGCCGTGTCCATGGCCTACGAGCCCGACATGGACTGGAAAGCGGTGTACGGTCCGTTCGAATCGGATCGCGCGCTCATCGGGCCCTATAGGCTGTCCGGTGTCGAATTTCCCGGCATGGCGCGCGAGTGGGAGTATATTCAGGAACCGCGATCGTTCGGCGCCGGCGACCTGAAATTAGATGCGACGGAGATACAGGCACTTACGGACTGCGTGGACGCATTTGTGACCTGGCGCCCGAAGGAGACCCTCAAGTTCCACGTCGGCTGGTGCGAGAACGACTATCAGATCGATGTCGCGACGCCGGAAGGACGCACGGAATACAAGCGCATCATCGACCAGGCGGCGGCCGTCGGCTGCCGGGATATCCTCTTTTCGCCGGCGAACAGCGCCGTCTCCTCGCTGGCCGAAAACAAGGATGCGTGGGGATGGGAAAACCTGCTCTGGTTCGGTCTGGGCCAGAAAATCCGCAAGGACGAGTGGATTCCGGGCCGGGACCCGCTGCCTCCAAGCATCAGCGAACTGGTTTCGTACGCGAAGGCCAAAGGCGTCGGATGCGTGGCGTATGTCTATCCCTCACTGCCGTGGATGCAGGATCCGCGATGGACGAAATGGGCCGGCGACAAACTGGGTGGCTATCTCGCCGCTGATACCGGCGAACGGGGATTCCAGGACTTCCTCGTGGACAAACTCGTGGCCTTCAGCAAGGCGACGGGCTGCGCCGGCTTCTCGTTCGATCATTGGTGGATCGCATACGACAGCCCGGCGACCAGCAGGTACGCGCAGTGGTATGGCTGCCGTCGCATCATGTCGGAACTCCGGCGCCGCTTGCCGGACGTCATCATAGACGGCCGCCAGCAGTACCACGGTTTCGGCCCTTGGACCTGGGTCTCGGGGTCCTTCCCACATCCTCTGGCAAGTGACGAGCAGCCTGAGAGCTTCCCCGCCTTCCCGGACATGAGGTTCGACCGGGTGTCCGCCGATCGCGAACGGCGCACCTTCTGGTGGTATCGCACCGCCAATTTCACGCCGACCTCGATCATGCCGGGCTACATGACCCATCAGACACAGCGCTACACGCCGGATGGGGCTAACCCGCGGTCCGCGTTTCGCCGCCGCGACTGGGACCTCCTGGGCTGGCGCTATTCCGTACTTTCCTCGATCGCGACGGCTCCGGTCAACAACGTGGTCAATATGCTTCCGGCGCGGGACACGGACGAATACCGGCTGTTTTCCGCGGACGATAAGGCGTGGTTCAAAGCCTGGCTCGCGTTCACAGACAGAAACCGCGCCATCCTCAACCACACCCGGCCGATCATTGGTCAACCGATGGTGGGCGTCGTTGACGGCACGTCCGCCATGGTCGAAGACCACGGCTTCGTGTTCCTGTTCAACCCTAACTACCGGGCGCTCCGTGGCGAATTCACGCTGGACCGAACCATCGGCCTGACCGCCGGGACGAGGTTCTTCATCCGCGAACTGGAACCCCAGTCGGGGCGCCTCATCGGCAAGCCGAAAACCGGGCTTTGGACATACGGCGACAAGGTGTCGATTCCGATGGCGGGCGCGACGGCGATTGCGTTGGAAATCCGCCCCGTCGCCGCCGGATCTCCGTCGGGCCCGATGTTGCTGAACGCTGTCGGGCGCGCGGTCCTGAAGGGCAGCCGGCTGGTTCTGACAGGCGTTCGCGGCGAAATTGGAACCCGGACAACGCTGCAGGTGATTCTACCACGAGGACGAACGTTCCGTAAGGCGCTGGTCAACGGCAAGACGTTGCCTGCGGCCACAACCGGAGGGGTGGCTTCCATTCCGGTTCGTTTCTCCGGCGAGGCGTTCGGACGGTGCCGGCAGGTGGGCGCCTACGACCCGGATTTCGCCGGAACGACCTACACCGCGAAATTCCGCGTCCCGGGACGAATCTTCCGGCAACTGAACCGGCGGAAAGCGGCGTGGCCGATCGCGTACACAGCCGACGACCTGGAGGCCGCGTGGCTGGGAGCGTATCGCCTGCTGATGTTTGTCAGCATAGCGGAGCCTTCCAGCAAGACGGACGTAACGATGAAAATCGACGGTGCCGAAGTGCCGGTGAAGAAGGCGTACTCGTCAGTGTATCCGCAGGCGGTGGACAACACTTTCGTCGGCTTCTACGCCGATCTGTCGGCTCTGAAACCGGACCGGGAGCACTCGGTGGAAGTGACGCTGCCCCCGACGAAATCGGGGCAGTTCCAGGGCTTGTTCTTCGAGAACGTGGAAACGGAATACACCGGCGGTGTCGCCAGGGGATGAGGCAGGAAGGCGTGGGGCATTGACAATGGAGACTCGCGATTCGTTAACGGGACGGCACCTCATCGCCGGAGAGTGGGTGACCGCCGACGGCGGCCGCGTTCGCGCCGTCAACCCTGTCACAGCCGAACCGCTGAATCCCGCGTTCTGCCAGGCGACGGAACTCCAGGTCGATGCGGCATTGCGCGCCGCCGCGGATGCCGCCGCACAGACGCGTGGCCTGCCCGGAGCCGATTGGGCTGCCCTGCTGGACGACATCGCCGACCGCATCGAGGCATTGGGCGACACCCTCATGATTCGAGCGAATGAAGAGACCGCGCTTCCTCTCGCACGGCTCGAATCGGAGCGGGCGCGAACGTGTTTCCAGTTGCGCCTGTACGGCCAGGAGGCGCGCGAAGGTTCGTGGGTCGATGCCGTCATAGACCACGGAGATCCGGCTCGCCAGCCGCTGCCGAAGCCGGACGTGCGCCGCATGCTGCGTCCGCTTGGCCCAGTGGTCGTCTTCGACGCCAGCAATTTCCCGTTTGCCTACGGAGGCTGCGGGGGCGACACAGCCTCGGCTCTGGCCGCCGGGAATCCTGTGATTGTGAAGGCACACCCGGGGCACCCTGGAACGGATGAGCTCTTCGCGGAGGTGGTCCTGGCCGCGATACGCGCCGCCGGACTGCCGCCCGGTCTGTTCGGCATGCTCCAGGGCGCCACGGCGGAGAGCGGTTCCGCCCTTGTGCGCCATCCTCTCACGGAAGCCGTAGGCTTCACCGGCTCGCTTCGTGGCGGCCGCGCCCTTTTCGACATCGCCTCGTCCCGACCGCGTCCCATCCCCGTGTACGCGGAGATGGGAAGCCTCAATCCGCTGGTCGTACTTCCGGGCGCTCTGGCCGAACGCGGCGACGCCATCGCGGACGGCCTGTCGCAATCGATCACGGGCGGGGTAGGGCAGTTCTGTACCAAGCCGGGCCTCGTCCTTGTGATAGAAGGCCCGGACACCGAGCGCTTTATCCAGGGTCTCAAAGCCCGCATGGCGGCGATACCGGCCGGGACGATGCTGAACTCCGCGATCCAAACCGGTTTCCGCAAAGTGACACAGGGCTTTCCCGGGGTGGCAGGTGTCAAGGTTCACCTCGAGCCCTCCTGTTCCGGCTACACAGACGCCACGCCGGGCCTGTTCGAGGTGGACGCGTCTACATTCATCGCGCGTCCGGAGTTGCGGGAAGAGGCTTTTGGCCCGGCGGCGCTGGTCGTCCGATGCCGTGATCTGGCAGGCCTGCTCGACTCCATCGCCGCGGCAAGCGGGCAGCTCACCGGAACGGTTCACGCCGGCGCATCGGATGACTTGAAGGTTGTCGCCGCCGTTGCAGATGCCTTGGAACGCGGAGTCGGACGTTTGGTTTATAACGGCTATCCCACCGGCCTGGAAGTCTGTCGCGCGATGATGCACGGCGGCCCATACCCGGCGACAACGGCGCCCGCCACAACCTCCGTTGGGACGTCCGCGCTCGTACGTTTTGCCCGCCCCGTGGCCTTTCAGAACACACCGGACGCGCTGCTGCCACCCGCGCTGCGCGAAGCAAACCCGCTGGGTATCCGCCGCATGGTCGATGGTGTGCTGATCGCCTGACTCTCTCCCAATTGAAAGGACCGACCGAGTTGCCTATGAAACCCGACTGGAAAGGCGTGTTCCCCGCCGTCGCCACTCAGATGAAGAAAGACCAGTCGCTCGACCTGGATGCGACAGCCCGGCACATTGAGACCCTTATCGAATCGGGCGTCAAGGGAATCATCATGCTCGGCTCGCTCGGGGAGAACACCGCGCTTGAACCGGGTGAAAAGCGCGCGGTTGTCAAGTCGGCCATCGAGGCCGCCGCCGGTCGCGTCCCGGTCCTCAGTTGTGTCGCCGAAACCAGCACCGCCGGCGCCTCCCGCTATGCAGCGGACATGGAGAAGCTTGGCGCGGACGGTCTGATGGTCCTGCCCGCGATGGTCTACCGTGCTGATACACGTGAGGCCGTCGCGCATTTCCGCACTGTGGCGGGTTCCACCGGGCTTCCCATTATCATCTACAACAATCCGATCGCCTATGGCGTGGACCTGACACCTCGGGCGTTCGCCGACCTGGCGGATGTGCCGAACCTGGTGGCGCTCAAGGACTCCGGCGGCGATGTGAGGCGGGTGACAGACATCATCAACGAGGTTGGAAACCGCTATACGATCTTCTGCGGCGTGGACGACCTGTTGCTTGAGAGCGTTCTGCTCGGAGCAGAGGGCTGGATCGCCGGGGTGGGGCTTGCGTTCCCGAAGGAGAATCAGTACCTGTGGGACCTCGCCACAGGCGGGCAGTGGGAGAAGGCGCGGGAGATTTACCGCTGGTTCATGCCTCTCCTGCACCTGGACACGGATATCAAGTTCGTCCAGTATATCAAACTCGCCATCCAGGAGTGCGGATTGGGCGCCGAGTGGGTTCGCGCGCCGCGCCTGCCGCTGGACGGCGAAGAGCGCGAGCGGGTTCTGGCCGTTATCCATCGCGGAATCGAGACGCGCCCGCGCATACCCGAAGCCGCACGCGGATGACGTCCGGTTCGCCTCATATCGTGCGCGTGATCGATTCACACACCGGTGGTGAGCCGACGCGCGTGGTGCTGGAGGGCGGTCCCGCGCTTTCGGGCGCCACGGTGGCCGATCGATGTGACGATTTCCGGCTTAGGTTCGGCGCCTTTCGTTCCGCCGTCATCAACGAACCGCGAGGATCCGACGTGATGGTCGGCGCGCTGTTGGTCGAGCCTACAGACCCGGAAGCCGCGGCCGGGGTGGTGTTCTTCAACAACGTTGGTGTAATCGGCATGTGCGGTCACGCTGCCATCGGCCTGGTGACCACGCTGGCCCGCCTGGGGCGCATCGGGCCGGGGGAGCACCGGATCGAGACTCCCGTCGGAACGGTCGCCGCGACGCTGCACCTGAACGGAGAAGTGTCCATCCGCAACGTCCCAGCATACCGCCACGCAAAGGCGGTCACCGTCCATGTGGATGGTCACGGCGATGTGACCGGCGACGTGGCATGGGGCGGCAACTGGTTCTTCCTGGTCGAGGCCCATGGCCAGGATATCGACCGCGGAAACACGGAGAACCTGATCGCGTTCTGTTGGGCGGTCCGCATCGCGCTGGAGAGCGGCGGCATCACCGGCCGCGACGGGGCGCCCATCGACCACATCGAACTCTTCGCGCCCGGAAGCGTTCCGAAACTCAATTCCCGCAATTTCGTGCTCTGCCCCGGCAAGGCGTACGACCGTTCACCGTGCGGCACCGGGACCAGCGCCAAACTCGCCTGCATGCTCGCCGACGGCAGGATCCGCGAGGGCGAGATCTGGCGCCAGGAGAGCATCACGGGCAGCGTCTTTGAGGCCAGCGTCGGCATCGAAAACGGAGAGGTGATTCCGACGATTCGCGGCCGGGCCTTCGTGACAGCCGAAGCGAACCTCATCCTGGATCCGGTGGATCCGTTCTGCTGGGGCATCCGTTAAGTCCCGGCTGACCACCTCAATGGCCTCACCCGTATCCACCATCATCATCGGCGGCGGTGTCATCGGCTGCTGCACGGCGTACTACGCGATGCTCAAGGGACATCGCGTAACGCTCGTGGAACGGGCGCCGCGAAGCCAAAATGGCTGCTCGATGGGCAACGGCGGCATGATCGTTCCGAGCCACTTCATCCCTCTTGCTGCGCCGGGAATGGTGTCGTTGGGCATGCGGATGATAATGAATCCGGAGGGCCCGTTCAGTATCCGCCCGTGGGCAAACCCTGGACTCGCGGAATGGTCGTGGCTGTTCTACCGCTCCGCGACGAAACAGCACGTGGAACGGTGCGCTCCCGTGCTGCGTGACCTCAACCTGGCCAGCCGACGGTGCTACGAGGAACTCGCCGATCTCCCGGAAATGGACTTCGGACTCGTGCGCAAGGGCCTGCTGATGCTTTGCAAGACCCAGCACGCCCTGGATGAAGAGGCGAAGGCCGCCGAAATGGCAAACGCTTTGGGCGTTCCCGCAGAGGTCCTCTCGCCACATGCGACCGCTGAGCGGGATCCGGCCATCCGTATGGATGTTGCGGGGTCCGTCCACTTTCCGCTCGACTGCCACTTCGTGCCGGGCCGGTTTATGGCGGCCATCATCGGCGCGCTGGAACGGGGTGGGGTGAATTTGCTGTGGTCCACCGAAGTGGCAGGATGCCGCACCGACGGGCGGCGCGTGGTGGCGCTCAAGACGGATGCTGGAGACCTGACCGCCGACGAATATGTACTGGCCGGTGGCGCGTGGTCGCAGGGGCTCGCGCGAGGCCTGGGCCTGCGGCTCCCGATGCAGGCGGGTAAGGGGTACAGCATGACGCTGCCAAGTCCCCGTCAGCTTCCCGAAATCTGTTCCATCCTCACCGAGGCCCGTGTCGCGGTCACTCCGATGGGTTCGGCGTTGCGCTTCGCAGGCACGATGGAGGTGGGCGGCCTCGACCAGTCGGTGAATTCTGCGCGGGTGCGCGGGATCGTGAACTCCATCCCTCGCTACTTTCCTGAGTTCCACGCGGAAGATTTCGGCGATGCGCCCGTATGGGTCGGCCTTCGTCCGTGTTCGCCGGACGGGATGCCGTACATCGGCCGGACGTCGCGCTACGACAACCTGCTCATCGGTACGGGCCACGCGATGATGGGCATGAGCCTCGGCCCTGTCACCGGCCAACTCCTGGCCCAGCTTTTGTCGGCTGAGAAGCCTCTTCTGCCCCTGGACGCGGTTTCGCCTGACCGATGGTCCTGATACGACTGACAGGCACACCCGCGGGTTGCGTAAACGGGTATGGCCGTCTGCGCAACCCGAAGGCGTGAGCACACTATGGTCCGTTGCTGATGTTGTCGAGCTGGTAGATGCTTCGCAGCACCCGGAGTGCGTCGTCGACCTGCAGCATCAAATCGTCACCCGGGAACCCCGCGGGTGAAACATCGCCCGCAGCCACCGCTCCCGGATCGAGGGGACCGGCGACGCCGCCGGCGGACCGCAGAATCAGAGCCACATCGAGCGCGGTGACGCTGCCGTCCCCATCCACGTCGCCATAAGCCACCGGGATGCCCTCGGTGTCGCGGAATTGCAGATCATCCGCGCTGATCGGCACGATGGAATCGGCCGGATCGTCCAACGGTTCCATAAGATCCTGCCCCGCGGGTACTGGAATCTGGCGATGGGCTGTCACTTCACCGGTCACGGGGTCTTCGATGTCCACATCATATAGAAGGACGGGCTGGGCGAACGCTTGCTGGATCCCTTCCGGGCGGAAGTAGAGCCCGTAACAGATGTCGGTCACCATCGCCAGGCTGGTTCCGAGTTCTGATGTCAGATAGCGCAGAAACTCGTCCTGAATGAGGGTGATGGGGCGCGGATCGACCGTTTGAAGCAGTTTTCCGGTCTGGCGCCTCAGCAGGTGGTGCCCAGTGATCTGACCGAGGTTGTCAATGTGCACCTGGAAGAAGGCGCCTTCGCCTACAGCGGGTATGGCCGCGCCGGTTGCCGTGCGGACGATGCGCGGGTACTCGACGATGGCCTCGTCCGAGGTTGGGCGCAGGGGCGTTCCTCCGATGGTGTCGGACACCTGGTGCATCAGGCGCCGCACAACCGGAGCCCCCAATTCCCCGCTGGGAACACCGTGTTTGGTGAGCCAACCGAGTGCGATCTCAAGAACGGCGGTGTCCGATTGCGGCGGGTCCTGGCCCGGTGCTTCGAGGAGCATCCGCGTGGTGTCGGAGAAGAGTTCGGAACCCGCAGGGTCAAGCGCCAGCAGATAACGCCCGTCGGAGAATGAGAGGCCGCGCGGGGTTGCCTTCGCGGTGCCGCTGCTGATGCCCAGTTCGCGCGCCCGAACGGTGATCGTATCGACGTTCACGAGATTGGGCACGATTTCGTACGTGGGAAGGCCTCCGGCCAGTTGCGGCGGGGTGGCCTTGAAGGTGACTTGTGCGGGGCTTCCCTGTTCGGACGGAAGCGAGGGCAATTCAAGTGGTTCGCGAAGGTCGGTCGGGCCGATGGCGGGGATCGGTATCAAGCGTGCGGCCGTCGTTTGCTTCTCTTCGGGGTTGAACAATTCGACCGTGAACAGATAAGCCGGTTGGAACCACCCCTGCCGCTGTCCCTCGGGCCGGCCGAAGTACCCGAACTGAATCCGGGTGATGATCGCATCGTTCAGGCTGTTCCCCATTTCGCGCTTCAACCGGCCGATTAAGGCATTCTGCACGTCGGTATACGGCAGGATGGGAATGGGTTTGGGCTCGCTCATCGCATTCCGCCACATCATTTGCTGCCCGGTGAGCGCGCCGAAGTTATCGAAATGGAGTTGTATGTGCTCTCCAACCCCGCCCCCCGGGAGGACCGGGTAGCCGTTGATCATCCGGCTGAAGAGCACGATGGTCTCGTCCTGCGTGGGTGGTGACAATTGGCCGGAGCGGAGATCCTGGCCCTGGTTGTTCAGATGCCTGAAGCCCTCAAAGTCCACTTCGGAGAAGGAGACCCGGCCGATCCGTTTTCGGAGGGCCTCATTCGCGAGTGTCAGGACCTGGGTGTCCGGCAATGGCTTGGCTTCTCCCGGCGCCTCGGCCATGAAACGTGCCGTATCAGCGAAGAACTCTGAGCCGAGCAAATCCTGCGCCAGGATCAATGAGCCTGCTCGCAACACCAGACCGCGAGGGGTTTTCCCGAGGACCGCAGACCGTATTCCGAATTCGCCGCCACGCATCTGAAGGCTCTGGCGGGAAACGTGAACCGGCGCGAGTTGAACCGCCGGGAGTTCGGTGGGCGCTGCGGGCGGTTCAGCCTGAAAGATAATGGAGGCGTGAGCGCTGCCTATCAGCGCGCCCCCCAGAATGGCTGTGATGAGCCCTTTCATTGGGTTGCCTCCTTAATGGATCCATGCCCACGCGCGCCACGAGTGCGGCGGGGCCTGTTCCATGCTTGAGCCGAACGACTCGGTCTCGCGCCGGTTGACGGCGATAGCCGCGGTGGTGCCGTACGCCATGACTACCGCCGTGTTGCCGCCAGGCCGGGCGCTGAACCACGCCTGCTTGACAGAGAAACCGATGTTGCCCCAGAACGCGTAGTTCTGGCCCACGCTGGGACTATCAGACTCGTTGCCGTCAAAGCCGGTGATCATATGGAGACCCTGGGCGACCGCGTCCCAATGCGCAAGGTCGGTGAGATCCAGGCCGTGGCAGGTGGAAAGGTTCAGGATGCGTGTGTGGCCGAAGCCATTTCCCAGCTTCCACCATTGAACACCACCATCACTGGTATAGGACCTGCACGTGCTGATGCCGCCGACAGTGTGCGTAGCGCCGGTGGTCATCCTGAAACGCGTCGCGTCCGAACCGCCGTGTGTTGAGAAGAAGGTGATGTTCGCCGTATCTCCGTAGAGACAGTCCTTCCCTCCGGGTACGGAGCAGTCAACCTCGTCGTCCGGCCAGAAATCGGAATTCCCGTACAGGAACCTCTTGGTATGGCCGAACACCTGCATCATCCCGATGAAGCCGCTCGCATCCGGCTTGGTGTTGCTGATCGTCGCATTTCCGCAAGCGTCGGTCTGGCAGTACTCGGCGCCCACGGTGGCGGCGAGACCCGACACGGGCAGCGTCAGGAGGAAGCCCAGAACAGGCAGTAAAAACAGATTGGTGTACCTCATGTCGCCTCCTCTCAATTAACCCAGGACCAGGCGCGCCAGGTCTTAGGCCCCAGGCGGGCCATGCTCCAGTTGAAGGTCTCGTTGTCCCGCCGGTTGATCGCGTCCGACTGGCTCACCCCGTATGCCATCACGACTTTGGTGTCCGCGCTCACGGAGGCGAACCAGGCAGACTTGATGCTGAAACCGATGTTCCCCAAGAACGCGTAGTTGGTGCCGGCGGAAGCGCTGTCGTACATATTACCGCTTCCGCCGGTTATGACATGCAGGCCCTGCGCCACCGCGTCCCAGTGCGGCAGGTCAGACAGTTCAAGTCCGTGGCATGTATAGAGATTGAGGATCCGCACGCTCCCATCGCCCATGCTCCACCACTGGGTGCTGCCGTTGCTGGTCCATGCGCGGCAGGTACTGATGCCATCCACTATTCGGGTGGCTCCGGTGGTGATGCGAAATCGGGTTGCGTCGGAACCACCGTGCGACGATAGATAGAGGTGATTCACGGTGTCGCCATAGAGGCAGTCTTTGCCGCCGGGTACGCTGCACATGACCAGATCGTCCGGCCAGTAGGAGGAATTTCCATACAGGAATCTGCGCGTGTGGCCGAAAACCTGCATCATCGAGACGAAGCCGCCGACGTTGTCGCCGGCGGCGGGAAGGTAGGCGTTTCCGCAAGCGTCCTGGTTTGCGTACTCCCCCCCCACCGTACCGGCCCGGGAGCCGGCAGGCAGAAGGAGGGATACGGCCAATGGAACGGGGAGGAACGCCTTTAGAAGCCTGAAGTTCATAACGCGTCTCCTTTCACCGAGGTGCGGGCAGGGACCGACCCTGCGTCTCTCCGCACAAGGCCCCGGCGCCGGCCCGGTTCAGCCTTCTTCCGGCCAGGAGGAAGTGAACCCCGAGCGCCTCTGCCTTGTGCGGAATCGGACTCGCAGCCGCTCATTCTAAGCCGCCGCGATGCAAGGAATCTGTGGACGATAGGTTGCACCTGTGAGGTACACTCAACGGGTTTGGGAATCGGCGCTTCGAATGGCGCGGTTCACCCGAGCCACTGTAAAGCGCTCTGTTGAGTGAAGTTCTTGCAACGCCTGGTTGGTTCAATGCACAATGCGGATATCCGGGCCCTTGCGATTGATGTGCACTGAGCTGTTATCCCACATGAAGGCCTTGGCCGCACGCTTCGGCCGCCAGCGCTAACAGATAGCACACACAGGTACAATACGACCACACTCTTTGTGATGTGGCGCCCCGATCGTAGGTGACGGGAACGCAGACAAGAGGGGATTCCCGCTCCGGTGCGTTTCAATAGTTCGTCCGGCAGGCTACACTTTCCATGGTTGCGACGTAACCATGGCTCACCCGAATATCACAAGCTCTATGGCGCCGGCGCTCGAGGGCTTCGGCTCGATCACAGGCCGGGGGGATTGAGGATAAATGAGATCCAGGCTTCCAGCATGGGCGCGCCGGTCCCTGGCGACAGCGGCCGCATGGTCTTTCATCGCTATGCGTATGGCGGCCGCCGCTCCGTCAGCGACCGGCGCTTTGGGTGCGTCGCTGTCCGCGGTGCTGCCAGCCTCGCCATCGTCCGTCGATGTTCTCACGCCAAGGAACACCGATAACGTCAAAGCGCTCGAAAAGCGCTTGAAACGGGTGGTGGAAGCGGTATCCCCCGGGGTTGTGGCCGTGGAATCCGGCGGCAGCGGCGTGGTGGTGAGCGGTGACGGCTTCGTGCTCTGCGTGGCGCACGTAGGCCAGAGCGCGGGGCGCAAAGTGGTGTTCACATTTCCCGACGGGCGCAAGGCGAACGGCGTCACCCTGGGCAACTGCAAGGACGAGGACGCTGCGTTGATGAAGATTACGGACCCGGGCCCCTGGCCGTACGTTGATATGGGCCGGTCCGCCGCGGTGGCCGAAGGCCAGTGGTGTCTTGCGTTGAGTTATCCTGTGACCTTTGAGCACGGGAGGGCCCCGGTCGTGCGCGCGGGACGTGTTCTGCGAAATGATCCCTATTCCATCGTGAGCGACTGCGCGATCATGGGTGGCGATTCGGGAGGGCCGCTATTTGACCTGGAGGGCAAGGTCATCGGCATCAGCGCAACCTGCAACAACTCGCTGCTCGAAAATCGCCACATTCCGGTTGACCGCTATCGGGACGACTGGGACCGTCTGGCGAAAGGCGAGGACTACAACGGCCGGCCCGACCAGTCCGCGCTTCTCGGTCTGCGTCCCGACGCAAACGCCAAAGACGCCCGTATCGGAGATATCGTTTCCGGGAGTCCCGCCGATGTCGCCGGCCTTCAACGCGGCGACGTCATCATCCAGTTCGATGGCCAACCGGTGCATGCGTACGGGGATCTGAGGCCGCTGGCGGCAAAGCATCACCCTGGCTGCACGTGTGATATTGAGGTGGTTGTGCGGCGCGGCGCAACGGAGCTCAAGTTTCACACCGGCTTCGCCAAAACCGAGCTTGGGAAGGCGCCGAAGGCCGCCAACCGGGACAATGAGAGGAATGGCGCCTCCGTCTCGGCGGCCGCGCGCCCGCTCGTGGCCCGGAACGCAGCGGCAACCGTCCGTATTATGTCCGGCGGCAAGGCCATTGCGATGGGGACAGTGGTGGACCCGGACGGATATATCGTAAGCAAAGCCAGCCTGCTCCAGGGCAGCCTCGTCTGCCGCTGGAAGGATGGTCGCGAACTGGAGGCCAAAATCGTCGGTGGAGATCTAGCCGACGACCTTGCGTTGCTCCGAGTGGACGCGAGGCGGCTGCCTTCGATTCAATGGCGAAGAGGTCCGGTACCGCCGCCCGGGAGCATCGTTATCGCACCTGGCGCCTCCGATGATTCCACGACGATTGGTGTTGTCAGCGCTGACCAGAGGAAGATCAACGGTACCATGGTTCCCGTCGCACGGCAAGGCTGGCTGGGAGTCAGCCTGCGCTCCGACGAAACCGGTGTGATCGCGGAGAGCGTGGTGCATAATAGCCCGGCGGACAGGGCGGGGCTACGGTCCGGAGACCGGATCCGCGCCATCAACGGCCAGGAGATGACCTCGCCGGCTCAGGTGACCGAAGCCATCCGCAGCGCCGCGCCGGGTTCCGCCGTGAAGATTTCGGTCCGCCGCGACATTTTACCAGTGGTATTGTCCGTCACCCTCGGGCGTCAGTCTTATACCGGAAGCCATACTCCGGAGGACGGTTGGGGCGGCGGGCCATTCAGCGAACGACGCTGGGGCTTTCCTTTCGTCTTGCCCCACGATATCGCGGTCGCGCCGGATCAATGCGGCGGACCGCTGTTGGACACGGATGGCAAAGCTGTCGGCATCAACATTGCTCGCGCGTTGCGTGTGAGCACGTTCGCTCTGAGTGCGGACACCGTCAAGAAGGTGGTGGGCGACTTGATCGCGGCCGCCCGAACCAACGTAGCCTCTGAGCGGGGATGAAATCGCCTCGTTGCCGCCCGGGCGGCCTGCGCCACCCAAAGTAGTCCGCAAACTGCTCCGGATAGACTTTCATGCGAAGGGAGTTAATGGATGAGCACACCGTCTAGCGCTTCGGGAACCGGAGCGGATAGGGGAGAAGGCCGGCTCGAGCCGCCGGCAGCGCCGCTGACCGCCGACGAACTCCATCGGCTCGACGCCTACTGGCGCGCGGCGAACTACCTCTCGGTTGGCCAGATTTACCTCCTGGACAATCCCCTGCTTCGCGAGCCCCTTGCCAAGTCGCATGTGAAGCCGCGTTTGCTGGGGCACTGGGGCACGACCCCCGGTCTCAACTTCATCTACGCGCATTTCAACCGCATCATCAGGAAGAACGACCTCAACGTCATCTACATCGCCGGTCCCGGCCACGGCGGCCCCGGACTTGTGGCAAATACGTATCTCGAAGGGACGTACAGCGAGTTCTATCCCAACATCTCGCAGGATGAGGACGGCATGCGCCGTCTCTTCAAGCAGTTCTCGTTCCCCGGCGGCATTCCAAGCCACGTGGCGCCCGAAACGCCGGGCTCTATCCACGAGGGCGGCGAACTGGGCTATTCGGTGTCCCACGCGTACGGTGCGGCATTTGACAACCCCGATCTGCTCGTCTGCTGCGTCGTGGGCGACGGTGAAGCTGAGACCGGGCCGCTTGCCGCCAGTTGGCATTCCAACAAGTTTCTCAACCCGGCCACCGATGGCGCGGTCCTGCCTATTCTCCACCTGAACGGCTACAAGATCGCGAACCCAACGGTGCTGGCGCGCATTTCGCACGACGAGTTGCGGGACCTGTTCGTCGGGTACGGGTACAAGCCCTACTTCGTGGAAGGGTCCGATCCCGTTGAAGTTCACCAGTTGATGGCCGCCACTCTGGATACCGTCGTTGCCGAGATCAGGGGCATCCAGGCAGAGGCGCGAAGCACAGGCGTGGGGGAGCGCCCGCGGTGGCCGATGATCGTTATGCGGACACCCAAGGGCTGGACCGGCCCAAAGGACGTGGACGGCCTGAAGACCGAGGGATACTGGAGATCCCACCAGGTTCCCATCCCCGATATGCACACACCCGAGCATATCGCCCTGCTGGAAAAGTGGCTGAAGTCGTACAAGCCGGAGGAACTGTTCGACGAATCCGGCGCTCTCATCCCGGAACTGCGCGAACTGGCGCCCAAGGGCGAACGGCGCATGGGGGCGAACCCGCACGCCAACGGCGGCATTCTTCTGCGCGACCTCAAGATGCCCGATTTCCGCAGATACGCGGTAGACGTGCCAAAGCCTGGTACGGTGGTGTCCGAGGCCACACGCATCCTCGGCACGTTCCTGCGGGATGTGATGGCGGAGAACCTTGAGAGCCGCAATTTCCGCGTAGTAGGACCGGACGAAACGACATCAAACCGGCTGGGCGCGATTCTGGAGGCCACGGACCGGACGTGGCTCGCGGAGCATCTCTCGTACGACGATCACCTCGCGCCCGACGGGCGCGTAATGGAGATCCTGTCCGAGCACACGTGCCAGGGTTGGCTGGAAGGTTATCTGCTCACCGGCCGGCACGGCTTCTTCAGCTGCTACGAGGCGTTCATCCACCTGGTGGACTCCATGTTCAACCAGCACGCCAAGTGGCTCAACACCACGCGGCACATCCCGTGGCGAAGGCCCATCGCGTCGCTCAACTATCTGTTGACGTCGCACGTATGGCGGCAGGACCATAATGGATTCTCGCATCAGGACCCGGGCTTCATAGACCACGTGGTGAACAAGAAGTCCAGCGTGGTCCGCGTTTATCTCCCGCCGGACGCCAACTCGCTGCTTTCCGTCGGCGATCACTGCCTTCGAAGCCGGCATTACGTGAATGTCATCATTGCGGGGAAGCAGCCGGCGCTTCAGTTCCTCGACATGGACGCCGCCATCCACCACTGCACCGCCGGTATCGGCATATGGAAATGGGCCAGCAACGATCAGGACGGCGATCCCGACGTTGTCATGGCGTGCTGCGGCGATGTTCCCACGCTGGAAACCCTGGCCGCCGTGGACATCCTTCGCCAGAACGTCCCCGATCTCAAGGTCCGCGTGGTCAACGTGGTTGACCTGATGAAACTCCAGCCCGAGCGGGAGCATCCGCACGGCCTGAGCGACCGCGATTTCGATACGCTGTTCACCACGGACAAGCCGATCATATTCGCGTTCCACGGCTACCCCTGGCTCATCCACCGGCTGACCTACCGACGCACCAACCACGACAACCTCCACGTCCGAGGCTACAAGGAAGAGGGGACCACGACCACGCCGTTCGACATGTGCGTCCTGAATGACATCGACCGGTTCCACCTGGTGGGTGACGTCATCGACCGCGTGCCCAGCCTCGGCTACCACGCCGCGCACTGGAAGCAGACCCTGCGTGACAAGCTGATCGAGCACCGCCAGTACGTGACCGAACACGGCGACGACCTGACCGAGATCAAGAACTGGACCTGGCCGTACTGAGGGCGCATAGCCGGCGCGGGACGGGATAAGCGCCCTGCTCCCCTCATCATACTCGCCGGCAGGGGTGGTGATGTATAATCGCAGTAGTAGGGCTGAGGAGGGATTTCTGATGCTGGAGCAATCTTTGGAGATGGGCTCTCCGCTTCACATGGACGAAGACGGGGCCATCCGGGTAGCGCAGACGCGGGTCACGCTCGACTCGATCCTGTGGTCGTTCCGCTCCGGCGCCTCCGCGGAAGGTATAGCCGAGAAATATCCGTCCCTGGATCTGGGCGACGTCTATGCCGTCATTGCGTACTACCTTTGGAATCGCGAACGCGTTGACGATTACCTCGCGCGGCGCAGCCAGGAAGAGGAACTTGCCCTCGGTGAGATTACCGCCAGGTTTCCCCGCGAAGGTCTCCGCGAACGACTGCTGGCCCGCAGAAGTGTAGGGACATCGGAGGCGTGATCCGCTTCCTGGCCGACGAGGATCTCGACAACGACATCCTGCGCGGATTGAAGCGTAGAGTGCCGGATGCTGTGATCTCACGGGTGCAGGATCTGTTTCCCGGAAAGCCTGACCCCGAAGTGCTTGCCTGGTGCGCGGATGATGGGAGTGTGCTGGTCAGCCACGATGTCCAGACGATGCGAAAACACGCGTACGCGCGGATAGACGCCGAGCTCCGCATGCCGGGTCTGATCCTTATCCCCCGTTCCACCCCCATCCACATTGCGATCGACGACTTGGCGTTGATTGCCGAAGCAAGTCTCGAATCAGACTGGGAGGGAAAAGTATCATTTCTCCCGCTGTAGGATCGAAAGAACACGGCGACGACATGCCCGAGATCAAGAACTGGACCTGGCCGTACTGATAATACCCAAGCCGGGTCGGTCGGCGCGGACGAGGTTTAGGGATTCCCAACCGAGCGGTAAACTGCATGTCAATGGCGTGCAGGACGCCACCGGTCCGCGGACAGGACGGAGTCCACCTGATCCCATTGCTGTCAGTCAGGGTTCGCATGAACCTCCTTGCAGCCCGAATCTAGCGGACACCGGGCAAGCCCTTGAGGAGGGATCATGTTGGAACGCGATTTTCCGGTTCGTCCGGACCTCACGCAACTCAGGCACCAGGCGAAGGACCTTCTGCGCGCCATCCGGGAGGGCGAACCTTCCGCCGTTGCCGAACTCCGGGAGCGCCACCCCGAGCGCCCGGAGCCAGGCGTCGCCAGACTGGCCGATGCCCAACTCACACTCGCCCGAAGCAACGGTCTGCCTAGCTGGCCCCGCCTCGTTCTCGCCTGCTCCATGACCGACGCTATCTGGCGAAACGACGCCGATGCCGTCCGCCGCATGGTTCTGAAGCGCCCGCAACTGCTCCACGAAAATGCCCGTGGCCGCGAACAGTGTAACTGGGGCCCGCCGATGTCCTATGCCGCCAACCTCGGCAAGGATGCGATCGTCACGATGCTTCACGAACTCGGCGCCTCGGACGTTCAGCACGCGTTCGAGCGGGCATGCCTCCGCGGCATTCTCGACACCGCGCGGCGGTTGCACGCGATGGGTGGCATGCCGGTCCGCGGTTCCGTGATGGGCCCCTGCGAAACGCTGAACGGCGACGGCCTCGCCCTGCTTCTCGAACTGGGCGCGGAGTTCTGCGATGCTGACGGCGATCGGCTCGCGCCGCTCGGCCTGATCCTGCAGACCTATTCCCGCAATCCGCCCGGGAAGCACAAGTGTCTCAAACTCGTGGAAGAGCAGGGGATTCCGCTTCCCGACACGCCGCCGATGGCTGTCCATCGCGGACGGATGGACCTGCTGGAACAGCACATACGCCGTGATCCAGCCGTCCTTTCAAAGCGGTTTTCCCATCGCGAAATCTTCCCGGTGGAGCTGGGTTGCGATCTGGACGAATCGCTTGCGCTCCACGGGACGCCGCTCGCGGGAACGACCCTGCTCCACATGTGTGTGGACTACGATGAGATCGAAATCGCGCGTTGGCTCATTGAACAGGGCGCCGATGCGAATGCGACAGCGGACATCGACGCCGACGGCTTCGGTGGCCACACGCCGCTGTTCGGTTGCGTTGTATCGCAGCCGTACCGCACTGGGCGCCGCCTCGATGATGCGTTCGCCCGATTGCTGCTGGAGCACGGCGCCGATACGTCCATCCGCGCTTCCCTGCGCAAACGCCTCCGCTTTGTCGCCGATGAGACGGCCCACGAGTACCGCAACGTCACGGCGAAGGAGTGGGGAGAGCGTTTCCACGATCAAGATTGGGTAAGCCGCTCCGTCATGAGTTTGCTCTCCTGAGGTCTCGAAACTTGGACGGCCGCGCGTGAAGCGGCACTTCGAAAGATGCTGGAACCTGCGCGTAGGTGGTGTGGTTCCTTCCACTAAGGACGGCCGGGTCAGCCGTCTTGCGGCGCGCGGGTCTGCCCGTCGCCCGCGGTGAGGCAGCCGCCCGCGCGCAACGGCGTATTGCCATACACCCCGACGTAGTTTCCGGCGCGGCTTGCCTCCTCTCACAAGACCGGTTCCATGAGGAGGTGAATATGACGGAGCAGCAAATCATGTCCCGTACGGGCGGATCGGCTTCTCTGCGTGAGGATACCATCCGAGGGTTCGCCGAAGCGTTCACAGGCCGTCTCGTGACTCCCGGGTCGCCCGAATATGACCAGGCCCGGACGGTCTGGAATGCGATGATAGACCGCCGGCCGGCGATGATCGCGCGCTGCCGGACAGACGCTGATGTCGTCCAGGCTGTGTGCTTCGCGCGAGACAACAACCTGCTTCTCGCCGTGCGGGGCGGCGGGCATAACATCGCCGGAAACGCCGTCTGTGATGGCGGCATGATGATAGACCTGTCGCCGATGCGCGCGGTCACGGTGGACGCAGCGCAAAAGACGGCCCGCGTTGAAGCGGGCGCGACACTCGGCGACTTCGATCGAGAGGCGCAGGCATTCGGCCTGGCCACGCCCCTCGGTGTGAATTCAACCACCGGCGTCGCGGGGCTCACTCTCGGCGGCGGCTTCGGCTGGCTGAGCCGCAGCCTCGGCCTCACCATCGACAACCTCATTTCGGCGGACGTTGTTACCGCCGATGGCAGGAGACTACGTGCGAGCGAGACCGAAAATCCTGATCTGTTCTGGGCCTTCCGCGGGGGCGGAGGCAACTTCGGTGTGGTGACCGCCTTCAATTTCCGCTTACATAAAATCGGCCCGGAAGTGCTTTCGGGCCTCATCGTCCACCCGCTGGACGACGCGCAGAAAGTCTTGCGATTCTACCGTGAGTTCATAGAGACCACACCGGAAGAGTTCGTCTGCTGGATAGTATTGCGCCAGGCGCCGCCGCTCCCGTTCCTCCCGGAGGAGTGGCACGGCCGGGAGGTCCTGGTACTGGCGGTCTGCTACTCCGGGCACGACCTGAAGGAGGGCGAGCGGGTGGCGAAACCGTTGCGCGACTTCGGGAGTCCCATCGCCGATGTGATCGCGCCCCATCCGTTTACGGTGTGGCAGACGATTCTCGACCCGCTGCTCACGCCGGGAGCGCGCAATTACTGGAAATCGCACGATTTCCGCGAGATCAGTGACGGGCTGATCGATGTTCTGATCGACGCCGCCCGGCGCCTGCCGGACCCGCAGACTGAAATCGCGTTCGCCCAGCTTGGCGGCGCCGTGAGCCGGGTTCCGAGCGATGCAACGGCCTATGGTCACAGAGATGGCCGCTACGTTCTCAATACGCACGGCCGATGGAACGATCCGGCCAAAGACGAGGCCGGCATCGGCTGGGCGCGGGACCTGTTCCGGGCGGCGGCGCCCTACGCCACGGGCTCCGTCTATGTTAACTTCCTCACGCAGGACGAGGACGATCGCGTCCGGGCCGCCTATGGCGGCAACTACGACCGCCTGGTGCGGATCAAGAACCGTTACGATCCGTCCAACCTCTTCTGCCACAACCAGAACATACGGCCGTCGGTCTGAGACCGATCGGCTTCCTCAATCGGAGTATGGACTGCGGCGCTGTGTCCCGGGCGTACCCCGGGGCATGGCGCCGCGGTCCGTCCGACGAAGCCGGCTATGCCGCGTATGCGTCCAACGCGGCAAGGAGCAGAAACTTCGCCGTGTAGTCGTTCGCCGGTTCATTCGTCACGTAGTCATCGGCGCTGTCGTGGTATACCGCCGGTTGGTCGGCGTTCTCGGGGAAGAGAGGGGGGCTCTCGGCGTCGGCGCCGGGACCTTCATCGCGTAAAGTGATTTTCTGCTCCTTGAAGATCGACTGTGAGGTTGGGCCGCCCACAAGCGCGCCGGTGAGCTCCACGCCCTTCAGGTCGGCGATCTGGTGGTGGGGGTTGAGCGGGTAATGGCTTCCGGCGCCGATGACGAACGACATCCCCCACGGATTGCAGCCCAGTATGAAGTCTCGCTGCCGGCGCGATAGCGTAAGGAAGGCATCGTCACCGCTGAGCTTGCCGTAATTCCAGCACAGGAGGCCGGCCCCCGCGGCCGCTTCCGCCGTCCCCCAGATGAGCGGCGTGCCGAGCGAGTAGGGGTTGTTCGCCTGTTTGCTCACCACTTCGGCGTCGGCGCGGATGTAATCGAGCAGGCGCTTGCGGTCGCCGGTAGGCGCGTGCGGGTAGAGCGCCGTATGCGCGACGGCGTGTGTGCTGTAGACGCTGGGCGCCTCACCCGCAGGCCCGGCTTCCTCCGAGAAATCCAGCGCGTGCCGCAGGTATTCCTGGCGACCGGTGGTCGTGAAAAGCTGCGCCGCTCCCCACTCCATATCGTCGGCCCAGGTCTTCTCCGGATAGAAATCGTACGGTAGTGTGGACACCACCTTCGGGTTGGCCAACCCGAGCGCGAAAGCGGTTTCTGCGGCCTTAAGACACTTCTCCGCGAACGCTTTATCCTTCGTCCGGTACAGACGCGCGGCCACGGCCAGCGATGCCGCAACCCGTCCGGCCAGGTTGGCGCCCACGCCGAAATACACGGGCCGCGGCTTCCATGCACGGTTGCCGGCCGGTACGTCGGTCTCGGGGAGCCGCCACGTCTCGTGATCGGATTCATCGCCAACCTGGTAGTAGAACTCCTCGGCGGCGGGGTGCATTTTTAACAGCCACTCAAGCCCGACCCGGCAGTGCAGTAATAGCGCCTGCAACGTCTGTGCGGAGGTGGGGTCCGGCGGCATCTTGAGGTATCGCTCGCACGTGGTGGCGAGGAGGCCGGTGACGTAGCTCGTGGTTTCGACGAACTTCAGGTAGTCCCCCGCGTCGTGCCAGCCCCCGGTGGCGTCAATCTGCTGGCCGTCGCGCGGCCCTCCCACCGCGATGCCGTCGTCCGTGTGGCAAGGCCCATGCACCAGTGACGGCAGCCTGCCGCAGCGTTGCGCGTCGAAGTACTGCAGCACCAGGGGGATCAGCTGGTGATAGGCGTCCTTGCCGATCGTGAAGGGTTCGGACAACCGGCCATCCGCGAGCCTGAGACGGTATCGCCCAGGCACGGTGTACGCGTCGAAATCGGCTGCATAAAAATTCTGAAACGGGGCATCCGCGGGAACGCGCTGCGGCATCCCCACGATCTTGCCGCGGTGACGAATTCGGGGCACGACTGCGTCATCCACGATGCTGAAACCCGGAGATGGCGGCGGAGCGGTGGCGGCGATCACTGCCCGCTTCGGATCGGCGGGCAGGAATCCTACCTGGTTGAGGCCGATGACGATGTAGGGACGCTTTCGCGCGGGCGGTGAAGGTCCGGCGGAACGCTCATCGGCGAGGGCGGGCGTCGCGGGCGGCACGGCGAATGCCAGCCCCGCGCCCCCCAGCCCTTGCAGGAGGGCCCGGCGCGTCACGCTGTTCGGCTTTCCCGGTTCGATTTTCGACTCGTCCATTCGCGTGTCCGGCTTTGCGCGGGATTTCTTGCGGGCCGTGCGGCCAAGGCGCCTCCGATGCCTTCCGGTTCATGATACGCCTTCCGTATCCCCTGTTGCACCATGGTTCGAAATCCGAACCTGTACCCGGCCGCGAAAGCAGGTACCGAACGGTTTCACCGGAAGCCTGTCCATCTGTTCTGTACAGCCTATATTGGGAAAGAGTTCGTTCAGGCTGTCTGAACCGGCACGGCCTCTCATCGCCGAAGGACATCGTAATCGGCCGGGCCGGAAAGCTGTTCTGCCCGCCGTTGAACTCCACCGGTGTTCATAACGTTTTCCGGTATGTTGGGACGGTCCGGGCTCGTTGGGAACCGTCGAGGTCCGCTTTACGAAGGTAGAGGGCTGCCGCATGGAATATGTCGTTGGTGCGCTGGCGTGTTTGCTGATCCTGTTCATCCTGTGGGACACCTTCGAGACGGTGATCATGCCGCGCACGGTGATCAACCGGATGGGGCTCACCACGGTACTTTACCGGGTATCCTGGCGGGTATGGGGCGCCCTCGCGTCCAGGCTGGGCGCCCGGCGCGAACGCTTTCTCAGCGCATTTGGCCCGCTTTCCCTGATACTGCTTCTGGCAACCTGGGCAGTGATGCTGATGCTGGCGTTTGCGATGCTGCATTGGTCTGCCGGCTCACGCTTCGTCACCGCCGGGCGCCATATCGGATTTGGCACGTATGTGTACGTGAGCGGGACGACGTTGTTCACGCTTGGCCTCGGCGATGTGACCCCTGTCGGCATCGTCGCGCGGTCGATCACCGTCCTGGAAGCCGGCCTTGGCTTGGGATTCCTCGCGGTTGTCATCGGTTATCTACCCGTTCAGTACCAGGCATTTTCGCGCCGGGAAGTCACCATTTCCCTTCTCGATGCCCGGGCGGGCTCCCCGGCGACAGCCACGGAACTCCTTCGCCGGCATGCGGCGGCGGGCCAGACGAAGGAGGTAACCGATCTGCTGCGCGAGTTTGAGCGTTGGTCGGCCGAGGTGCTTGAAAGCCACCTATCGTACCCAACACTCGCTTACTACCGCTCCCAGCACGATCGACAGTCCTGGCTCTCCTCGTTGACGACCGTCCTCGACACATCGGCGCTCGTCGCTGTGGGTGTGGGCGACATTCCCACATGGCAGGCCGAACTGACACTCGCGATGGCCCGGCATACCGTCGTGGACCTCGCGCTAGTCTTCTACGCCGCGCCGGCCGCGCCGTTCCCGGATCGCCTTCCATCAGAGGATTTCGACACGCTCAGCGCCATACTCGCGGAAGCCGGTATTCCATTGCGCGATCCGGAAACTGCTGAACTCCGCCTGTTGAAGAACCGTCGCCTGTATGAGCCCTACGTCGCCGCCCTGGCCAAAGGATTAAGGCTGGACCTGCCGACCTGGATCGCCCCCAGCGGCGGGGTGGATAACTGGCAGACCAGTTTCTGGGATGGCGGCCACCTGTAGCCGTCGGCGCATTCATCACCCGTTCCGGCATTGTTACCGCACAGGTGACAACCTTTTGTCCGCGTGTTAGTATGCAAGTGAAATGCAATCGCACGCGGATACGGTCCCGCCTCGGCGCGACCACAGGAAGGCGCCCATGCTTGAGATCAACGGCATCACCAAATACTTCGGCGATCTGGCCGCTGTCAATACGCTGAGTTTTCGCGTCGATGGCGGGGAGATCGTCGGCCTACTGGGGCCAAACGGAGCCGGGAAGACCACCACCATCCGATGTATTGCCGGCATCCTCTCGCCGGATTACGGGAACGTCACCCTCTGCGGGCGGGACATCGTCCGCGAGCCTGAAGCCGCCAAACGACACCTTGCCTACGTACCGGAAGTCCCCAACCCGTACGAAATGCTCACGGTCATGGAGCACCTTCGGTTCGTGGCGGCCGCCTTCGACACCGAGGCGGAGTTGGCGCGCGCCGATGAACTGCTCGACGCCCTCGACCTTCTCGATAAACGCAACGCCGTCGCGGCCTCTCTCAGCAAGGGCATGCGGCAGAAACTGGCGTGCGCCTGCGCGTTTGTTCACCGGGCCGACATCTTCTGCTTTGACGAACCGCTGGTTGGAATCGACCCGAAGGGCGCGCGATCCCTCAAGGACCTTCTGCAGCGGGAGCGGGACGCCGGCAAAGCGCTCCTCATCTCCACTCATCAGTTGGACACCGCCGAGCGCCTCTGTGACCGGGTAGTCATCATGCATAAAGGCTCTCTGGTCACCGAGGGAACGATGGAGGAGCTTCACCAGACGGCCCGGCTTGGTGAGAACGCCACCCTGGAGGACATGTTCCTCGAGCTTACCGAAGAGGTGACGTGATGCGCGCCATCGCCCTTATGTCCTGGTGGCAATTTCGGAACGCTATCCGCACCACGCTCACCGAACCACGCAAACTCATTCCGGCCCTGGTTTTCCTCGGTTTGATGGGGTTGCAGGCCCTCAATTTCGTCTTCATCGGTTCCCAAAGCCATCAGACCCCGATACCGTTGGTTTCCGAATTCATCCGGCTTCACGCCTCCGCGGCCCGGTCCATGGTCTTTCTGTTTCTCGCCGTTCTCTCGGTCGGGCAGTTGGAATCCGGGCTCACCGGAGGCGCGCTCACGTTCTCGTTGAGCGACGTGGACTACCTGTTCCCAGCACCCATCTCGCGGCGAATCGTTCTGCTCTACCGGATTCCGGCCATCGTGTTCCGGAACCTGTTATACATTGCGTTCTTCCTGTTCATCGGGTACCTGACGTTCTGGCGAATGACCGACGCGGGGCAGGCAAACCTTTCGGGCCTGCCGCTGTACGTTGCCGTTTCCTGCTGGCTCTGTGGATACACCTGCATCGCCATCACGCTGGAGATCGTGTTTGGACTCGGCAAAGCGCGTTTGGCGCACAAGTTTGCCTGGGCATTTCTCGCGGCGCTGGTCGGTGCCATCGCTATGACGATCTGGCGTGGCGGCATCGACGGCATCGGGGCTTTGGAGCGTTCCTGGGTTCTGGGTATCCCGTTCTACCCCTGCCGACTCCTTGCGGACGCCTTTGTTTCGCCTCTCACCGGAAAGCCGGCGGGCGGTTCAATCTGGCAGTTGGCCGTGTTTTTCGCAGCAACGCTTCTTCTGCTCCTCACGCGCACCGAGAACTATTATGAGGTGACGCTCACCGGCTCGGAGCGCATTGCGCGTTTGAGAGAGGCTGCACGGTCCGGAAGCTTCTCGGCGATATTTGCCGCGCGGTTCAGAAACCGAGAGGCCGGCCGCAAAGGCCGGGCCACGCCTTACGCTCTGCCGCTCTTCGGGAGGGGCGCCGGCGCGGTGTTCTGGGCGCACCTTTCCTCGGCGGCGAAGCGTCCCTTCGTCAATTTCGTGCTGCCTTTCTCAGCTGGCCTCGTTTCGGCAGTCGTTGCCCTGATGTGGCTCCCGGGCAGCGCGGTAGAGATTGTCGCCGGCATCGACGCCTATGTCACATGGTCATTCCTGCTGATCGCCACACGTTCGTCGTTCCGACAGTGCGTGCAACTCCGATCCCTGGTCCGTCCCTTCCCGATCCGGCCCTGGAAGGTCGTAGTCGCGGACGTTACGCCCACTGTGCTCACCGGTTCGCTGTTCGGGTGGGGGGCAGGCCTTGCGTTATTGGGATACGGGGGGAAGGAGCGGGTCATCGTCGCGGCGGCGCTGCTGTTTGCCGCTCCGGCGCTGGTGTGCGCGCTCGCGCTGATCCAGTACGTAATCGCGCTGTGGTACCCGTCCGCGCAGGACAAGATGCAGCAGCTCCTGTCCGGCTTCGTCAGCATGGCCCTGTTCGGCGCCACCGCCATTGTGCTCACGCCGTTTATCGCGGTGCCGCTCATCTTGAGGGCTTCGCTGCCTGTAGTCGTGGCCTCCGGCTTCATCGGCAGCATCGCGTCGGTCTGCGGGCTCCTGGCGCTCGCCTCGTCCGTCTTCCGGCGGGCGGAAATCGCCTGATAAGCCGTCTAAGGAACGAGGCGTCGGCCGTTTCGTTGTGCGAACGCCCGCCTGCGTTGCTATCCTGAACGAGTTGAGCAAGATCCCCCTGCATCCGGGCCTCGGCATGGTACGGCAATTGCTGAACGTTTGCGCATACGGCCGTGCTTCATACGGCTGCCAGCAGTTGCGTCCGGCGATCCTCAGTCGCATTCGTTGGCACGACACAGCCATTTTACGGGGGCAGGCAGGCCCGTCTGCCTGGATCAGTGATTACAGACAATATGGAAGAAACCATCTTCGAACCACAAGAGATTGACCTTCGTACGTACTGGCAGGTAGTCCGAAAGCGTCGCTATACAATCCTCACCTCACTCGCGGCGGTCGTTACGCTGGGCATGCTGTGGACCTTCATGCAGAAGCCCGTCTACCAGGCGGAGACGAAGATTCTGTCCAAGGGGAACAACGCTACGGGCAGCGGCGATATCCTCAGCAGCACCATACCGGCCCTCGGCGCCTTCGCCGATCAGCGCGCCGTGCAGACACAGGTCGAGATCATTACGTCGTCGCCCATGCTGAAGGAAGCGGCCAAACGGACCGGGCTCGGCGATACCGATATCGCTCCCCAGGTGAAGGTCGATGGCGGCAAGGATTCCAACGTCATTAACGTGACCACGAAATCCACCAATCCCAAGGTGGCTATGGACCTCGCCAACAACCTTGCGGCCGTGTACGTCGAAGGCAATCTGAACCAGAACCGCAGCAGCGCCCACGCCGGGCGTGTCTTCCTGGAGGATCAGCAGGCCCGGTATCAGACGGCCCTCGAAGAGGCTGCGGTCGCATTGCGCGATTATCAGCAAAAGACCGGCTCCGTGTCGCTTCCCACAGCCACTGAAGCGGAAGTCAAAGCGCTATCCGATCTGGAAGTCGGCAAAATGGCGGCCGAGACGGACCGCAACACCGCATTGGCCAGGGCCGACGGCATTCGCAGGATGCTGGACAGGACCACCGTTACCGTCGTCTCACAATCCACGATCGCCCGAAATCCCATCGTTGATAAACTGCAGGGGCAGATTGTGGACCTGAACGTGCAGCGCGCGGGATTGCTGAGGGAATTCAAACCAGCCAGCGCCAAGGTGCAGGCGGTCGACGCCCAACTCGCCACCGCGGAGGCGCGCGAGAAATCAGTGGTGGCAAGCATCCTGTCAGGAAAGATATATGCGGAAAACCCCGTGCACCAGGCGCTGATGGCGCAGTTGACCGATGCCGAAGGCTCCGCCCTGGCCTCCGCAGCGCGCTCGACGGCGGTTGGCCGGTCCATCGCCGCTCAAAAGGCGATCCTCCAGCGCTTGCCGGAAGAACAGTTCCGCATGGCTCAGTTGGAGCGCAACGTACAGGTGGCTGAGAAGACCTACCTTGCCCTTCAGGACCGGTACCAGAGCCTGCGCATCGCCGAGGAGAGCACTCTCGCCAACGCTCAGATTATCGAACCGGCGAGGCTGCCCAAGGGGCCGATCAGCCCGAAGCGCAAACTGAATTTCATCCTGTCCGTCCTTGTTGGCCTGATGCTTGGCGTCGGGATAGCCGCGCTTCAGGAAGCGTTGGATGACACCCTCCGGACCAGCGAGGACGTGGAACGGGAATTGGCGCTTCCGATGCTTGGTATCGTGACGCGCATCGCCGAACCTGGGGACAGGTCCCTGGTCCACGCCGGCACGCTAAGCGGCGTCGCCGAAGCGTTCCGCATGGTTCGGTCGAACATCAAGTTCATGGCGGTCGATAAGAGCCTGCGGACGATCATGGTGACCAGCGCTGGAAAGGGTGAGGGCAAGAGCACCACAGCCGCGAATCTGGCGATCGCCCTTGCCCAGGACGGACGCAACGTAGTGCTGGTAGACGGCGACCTCCGCCGCCCCAGCGTGCACAAGCAGTTTGGAGTGCCAAACGCCACAGGGCTGACGAACGCGATCGTAGGAGGTCTTCCAACCGGCGAGGTATCTCTCGACGTTGGCCTTGAGAACCTGCGCATCGTGACAGCCGGCCCGATCCCGCCGAATCCGGCCGAGTTGCTGGACTCCGAGCGGTTCGCGAAGATCGTCGAGGAACTGCGCGCTGCTTATGACATCGTGGTGTTCGACGCGCCCCCCGTTCTGGGGGTCGCGGATGCCAGCGTGTTGGGTGGCCGGTGCGATGGCGTTGTGCTTGTGGTCGCGGCCGGCGAGGTGGAGAAGAAAGCCGCGAGGCGGACCGTCCAGATGCTGCAACAGGCCCGCGCCCACATCCTGGGAGTGGTGCTCAACAAGATCGACCAGCGTCACGGGGAGTATTACTATGACTATTACTACTACCAGTACCATTCAGATGACGGAAGCACACACCGCCGGAAGCGTAACAAAGCCTCCAGTTCACACGGAAAAGGGAAGTAGATGATGCGCTGGACACTGATAATGGCTGCCCTGTTCGGAATGGCGGCTTCATCCGCTCTCGCCGGCGGCCTGTACACCCTCGGCCCGGAGGACGTGCTGAGCATCACCGTTTATGGGCACGAAGATCTCACACGCGACGTGGTGGTCCTCAGCGATGGCCAATTTGCGTATCCCATCGTTGGTAGTGTGTCCGCGTCCGGGCAAACGGCCGAACAGGTCGCGGCAGCGATATCCAAAGGACTGGAAAAGGAACTCAACGAGCCCAGCGTTACGGTCACGGTTAAACAGCCAGCGATGCGCCGGGTGTATGCCAGCGGGCTGGTCGCAAAGGCCGGTTCATACGATTTGAAGCCCGGCTGGCGCGTCAGCCACCTCGTCGCCGAGGCCGGCGGCATCTCCGGCAAACCCGAGCTCACCAAAGCCACCGTTGTCCGTGGTTCCACAAACATAGCCGTTGACCTTGCGGCGGTCCTCGGCGAAAGCAACCGTGACGCGGACATCGAACTGATGCCTGGCGACCTCGTCCAGATTCAGGCGGATACAAACCTGGTGCACGTCGTTGGACAGGCTAAATCACCTGGCGATTATCAGCTCAAGGCCAAACTGGGAGTGCTGGAAGCCCTGGCAATGGCCGGCGGCGCGACGGACAACGCAGCCCTGACCGGCGTTCAGATTCTTCGCGGCGCTCGCGTCATCAAGGTTGACATGCACGCGATCATGGCGAACGGCGATTCCGGCGCCAATGTGGTGATGGAACCCGGGGACACCCTGCTGATCCCCGCCAACGAGGCGCGCATCGCGGTGCTCGGCGGTGTCCAGCAACCCGGCTACTACGATTTGCCCGACGGCAAGGTCGTTACCCTCGCGGACGCGATCGCCATGGCCCGCGGCGGCAATAAGCGCGCCAGGATGACCAATGTGGCGCTCGTTCGCATGGTCGGCGGCAAGCAGATCGTAAGCAAGGTGGACATCAGCCGCTTCCTCAAGAAGGGCGATCTGACCCAGAATCCCGCCGTTTCGCCCGGCGACGTGGTCTATGTGACCGACGGCAGCGCCGTTGAGCCTGGCGCCGTGCTGGGCGCGATCATGTCTCTCGCCAGCCCGTTGGTGTACACCTTCGCGCGGCAGTAGGCCTCCGAGGGCATATGGCGGAGGCCGGGCGCTCTCAACGAGTCCCGTCCGCCGCCACCGCCCGCGACAGCCTGTCCACAGCGGCCTCAGCTCGGTCCACCGCGTCCGCTGCCGGGTTCTTGATCACGTTGTCATACGTGAACGCCGCAAGGCTCGCGTCGAGGTCCTTCACCTCCGCTGTCGCACTCGCGCCCGCCCACTTCCGCAGCAGCCGGATCTTCTCGTACTCCTGAATCCCCTCGCGCAGCCTCTCGAACCGGATGGAGCTCCGGGCATTCGGGTAGACGAGGAACGCGTCGCCGGCCTGCCACGTTACGTGCTTCGTGTCGTACAGCGGGTCCTCAACCCACGAGTCATACGCCCACCGGAGGAACCCGGACAGATTCCGCGCGGAGGCGTACAGGCCCATCCATGCCGCTTCCGCGGGCGGCGAGTACGTAAAGGTATTCGGCCGCTCCGGACCCGTGCACACGTAGAACGTTGTCAGCTCGCCCCGTCCGGTGCGCTCCGCGATGGTGGCGTCGGAAACGGAGGAATTGATGATGACGCACCAGTCGTTGATATCTTTCTGGACGCGCGGCTCGTTGTCGCCCGCGAGGGCGAGGCGCAGGCCGTTTCCCTCGCGCTGAAGCATCGCTATGGCCGGCTTCATGAGTTCGAGGGGCCGTTCATCCATCGCGATGACTGCCCGGGCAAGCCAGCCCTTTCGCTTCAGATGCGCTGTGAAATCCTTCAGGAACGGCGACCATATCCTGTCATATTCCGGCGTTCCGGGCACGATGGACGCCTCGCGGTAGTCGCCGCTCGCCTCGTCCAGATAGCGCACCTTGTTCGTCCAGGGCACCATCGAGTAGCAATTGATGTACTTGTCCAGCCCGCATTTGCTTCCGAAAGCCACGTATTTGTCGAACACTGAATAGTCGTATTTCCATGTCCCGTCCTTGCGAAGCGTCCATTCGACCATCGAGCCGTACGAGTCGTACGTTTGCCCGCCCCACGGAGCGTGGATAATGGTGGTGCTGAGGCATTTCGCCCCCGCGTTCGCCAGCATCTCAAGGTGCGGTTTCAGAAGCGCGAAGTGCTCCGGCGACCACAGCTTGACGTGATGATAGCGGGCGACGGCGTAGGGATTCTGCCAGAGGTCGAGGTGGAAAGACCAATCACGCGGCGCAGGCAGTTCGAGGGGCATGACCTCCAGACGTAGCGTGAACGAGTGGCTTTGTCCACCCTCCGCCCGCGCCGTCACAACTCCCTCATACGCTCCGGGTGCGGCATCCGGCGGGATATCCACGGTGGCCCACACCGGGCGGACGGATCGCGCCGGCATGTCCACCCGGTCGGCGTCATCGAGGATATCGGGCATCAACACCTGGTCTGCGAGAACGTACCGGACGAAACGAAGCGTTATCGGGATCGATCCCGGGGCGGCCGTGCGCGACAGCCGAGCGGATTCAAGGCGCAATTGGCTGATGTCGTCGCGCGACCACAGCAGGAGTTGTGCGTTGACGCGTTCGCCGCGCCAACCGGCGCCTTCCCACGCGCCGGTTTCGGCCACCTTGGGTGGCTCATTTCGCGCGTACCGGAGGTTCAGCGATCCCACGCCTCCGCGCAGCCCCGCCGGTACGCCGCTCCACGCCTTTTCCGCGGCGGCTTGTGGTACGACGACCGGGTCGGCCGGTTCATACACCGGTCGCGGCCGGCGTTCGGCGTTTGCCGGGATCTCGGCTGCCATCAGCGCAATCCCGAGGACCGACATCCCCAGCATCAATCGCGACAGGTCTGAAAGAGCGATTTGGGCGAACATGGACGAATACTCCTCCGATCGATCTCACATTGCGGGGCCGGCGCCGGTGGTTGCGGGCCTGTGGCCCGAAACCCGGCCTTACCCTTGCTCCACGATCTCCTTGAGCTCGCACAGCGCGTGATTCCACAACACATCGTGGATGTACTGGGGGAAAAGCGCCTTGAACACTTTCCAGTATAACTTCAGCGGAAGGCCTCTGCCTCTCGGGAAATTGTACGCAACGTAAATGGACAGAAGGTGCACGTCTTCCCTCACCTCGTCAACGTCGAAAATGAGCACGCCGCCTTTCCCGAAACCATCCATAACGCGATACACCAGGTACTTCCCGTCCTTCAGCGATTCGAGCCGGATAGTAAATCCGAGGCCCCGGATCGGCGTTGAATACCGGATCATCTTTCCCACTTCGTTTGCGTAACCGCTGATCTTGTGGACGCGAACGATACGGGGCCGGAAATACTCCATATCTTCCTCGCCGAATTTCCCAAGCTGGCAAAGGATACTCTCGCGTGGCGCTTTGATCTGGATGGAGTACATCCGCTCGAATTCCAGCGGCGCGCTCAGTATTCCGAGGTCCAGCGCACCGCGGTACTCCTTTCGCTTGGCATCCACTACCTCCCGGTATACCCCGGTCGGAAACCGCCCGATCTCGCCCCAGTGCAGCCCGAACAACACCTCCGTGAGGTAGTTCCTGAAAGTGACGAGGACGCCGCCGACGAGGAGGGACGCCATCGTCGCCGGCCTCGCCATCTGGAGGAGGATACGCTCGTACGTGTCGTCGCCGCTGGCGATTTTCCAGAGCAGCTGCTCGAGCAATCGGTGATCCGCGTCGGTCGTGCGCCGCTCCGTCAGTACGGCCTGGTACAGGATCCGGCTGAGCGTCGGCCGGCTGAAGGCGATGCGGTTCATCATGAAGACTGTGCGGCCGCAGTGGTTATCCCGCTTGACAGATCGAACAACGGGCCAGTAGGAACGCCGGAGGCTTTCCGCATCGACGCCCTGCTCGATGACAGAGTGGGCCAAGGCGTTCGCCATCGTATGTGCCGACAGGATGCCGTCCTTGTACAGCCGTGCCGCCGCCATGTCACCCACGATGGCCACGCGCTCACCAAACGGGTGGCGCGCCGCCCCGATGGTCATATTGGGCCAGCACGCACAGGATATCTCGAGGCGTGTGCCGTGCGGGAGGAGTCTCTTAACGTGGGGGAGCGCGAGAAAGCCCTCGATGATGCTCACCCCTTCGCTCTTATCCGCCCTGTCGATCGAGTCGCCCAGCAACGCGAGCGTGACAAAGCCTTCCTCCTTGAGGACGAGCGATGACATCTCGATGCGGATCCGCCGCGACCCGTACTCCACAAAATACATCTCGCCCCGGAGGTTGCGGAGCTCGCGCTCGCTTCCCCTCAACTCGCAGATGAGCGTCCGCCTTACCCGTGGCGGCCGGAACTCCGGGATCATCGCCGTCAGCGATTTTGTGAGGGTGCTGTCTTCGACGGACATCCCCGCCCGTTGATTGACTCCGCACGCGATCACCACGAAATCGGCTTCCATCTTCTGCGTCCCGCGCTGGGGCGCCGAACCGTCCGTGTAGGAGACGACCGGGCGCGCGCGGTCCGAATATCCGAGGCCGCTGACTTCCGCGGTCACAACCTCCGCCCCGGCCGAAATGGCGCTCGCCAGCAGAAACGAGTCGAAGTTGTTGTAGCGGCCTATCCGCGTGTACGGGCGCGATCCCCGGTAAACCGCGAAGACCCGCCTGCCTGGAGGAACGGCCAGTTCGATGTGCTTCCAGTTGCCCTGAATCGTCAGGCTTTCGATATGGCTCTGGATGATCTCCTCAGGAATCCGGAGACCGTCCGCTTCCAGGGCGTCCGCAAGCCGTGGAGACACGCCGCCGGCGCAGTAGCCGCAGCCTTCGCGGGATGCGAGCGAGAAGGTTCCGTCAAGTACCTGCCGCTTCTGTTCGAGGATAATCACCCGGATCCGATGCCCGCGTTCCCGGGCGAGTCTGAGCGCTTCCATGGCGAAGAAGGCGCCGCCTGGACCGCCGCCAACCACCGCGATCGTGCCGGATTCACCCAGTGGCACGGCTGCCATACGCACCCCCCGGACCCGCCCTCGTAAACCGGATTCCGCTGCCTCAGCCCGCGAAGGGCCGCTCCCGGCGAGCGTTCAAAGCCGGGCCGCGAATTGACCGGACGGCCATGGCGCCGAATGGCGCCTGCGGTGAGTCGATCGTGCGGCGGACTGAAAGGCGCGGAAGAAGGGGTCGAATGAACGGTCCGCCGCCGTTTCCGTGCTGGGGGACGTAGAAATTGAGGAAATCCCGGCCGTTTATGACTGTTTCAGCGGTGCCGAAACGCCGCGCTAGAGCGCCGCCTCACTCATCGGTGGGCATCTCTCCGTCTCCGGGCTTCATCAGTTCCTCATGGGCCCACCACGCGATCGTGGCGCTTAGCAGGAAGAAAATCATCAGCCCCGTGCCGAGCCGTTTACGGTCGGCTACCGTTCGCTCCTTCACGCGGATCTGCGCGTCCAGGGTGGTGAGGTCGGGCCGGATTCCGTCCAGTTCGCGGGTGATGCGGGCGACGTCGAGGACGTGGGTAAGGCGGTGCGTTCGGTTCCGAATCGAGAACAGCGTTTGCCGTTCTCGCCCCTCATCCATGCCCTCTAAAAACATCCTCTCGTCGCGCCGCTCTGTTGAGGTCAGGGCGTCTTCCATTCCCTGAACGGTCTTCTTCAGTTTTGCCGCGCGATCGTAGGTGTGGCACGCTCCGCACGTCTGCTCGTTGATCAGGTTGAGTGTGACCTTCTGCTGAGCGTGGGCTGTGTGGCACGTGACGCAGTTGGGGCCGCCGCCGGGGCTGGAAAGCAGCGCCCGGTAGTGGGCGCTTTGAATGTAATTGGCCCGTACGGCGATGTGGCATTTTCCGCAGAAGGCGGGAACTCCCGTGGGCGTGGGTTTTCCGAGGAAACCCTTCTTCCGGTCCATGGCCACCGCGGGATCGTCCGAATGCGGGTCGCCCCCATGGCAGTCGCTGCAGGTGATGGCGTTCTGAAAGTGGATACTGGTTTGCCATTCGTGCACGGGAGCGCCGTAGGCGCCCGACTGGCCGGCATGGCAGGTCACGCAGGAATCCTTGTTCTGCGCGTAAGCGGCAGCACAGATCACGAGCCCGGTCAACAGTAGGATTGTCCTCATTCTCTGTGTTCCTTTACGACAGGTAGCCCCATATCAGCATTCCCACGTATCCGATGACACCGAGGGTAGCAACGCCCAGGAATAGCCGGTGAAACCGCATATCGTCTTCACGGGAGCGATCGAGGAAGGGCAGCAGCAGGAGAACCACGCCTACACACATCTGAAGGAAGATGCCCAGAAACTCGTTGGGAACCGATTTGAGCACCTGATAGTTGGCCAGAAAATACCATTCCGGCTTGATGTGCGCGGGCGTCTCCAACGGGTTGGCCGGCCTCAGCGTGTCCGCCGGAAAGTTCAACTGCGGGAAGTAGAAAACGAGCACATTGAGGAGCGCGAGCAGGATGAAGATGGAAAAGAGCTCTTTCGTCAGCATATGAGGATAGAACGGCACCTTCGCCCTCGCCGCTTCCGACTTCGCCTTCGGCGCGGCGATCCCGGTCTGGCGCAGGAAGAGAAGGTGGATACCGACCATAGCGAAGATCGTGAACGGAACGATCGACGTGTGCAGGGCGAAGAACCGGCCCAGCGTGAACTGAGTCACTTTGTCCGTTCCGCGGAGCCAGAGGACGAGTTCCTTGCCGATGCCGGGGATGCTGCCGGCGGAGTTCGTGGAAACAGTCGTCGCCCAATAGGAGAGTTGGCTCCATGGCAGCAGGTAACCGGAAAGCGCGGCGGTCAGCACGAGGCCGAACAGGATCATTCCAGTCAGCCATTGCGGCTCGCGAGGCTTCCGGTACGTTCGCATAAAGAGCGTGGACAGAAGATGGAGGAACACCGCCAGCACAAAGAGATGCGATGTCATCGCGTGGATGCGACGCACCAGCCAGCCGAACGAGACTCCGTTGCTGATGAACGTGACGGACTCGAACGCCTTGCTCACCTCCGGAACGTAGTAGACAAGGAGGAGCATGCCTGTGACGACCTGGATCACGAAACATGCGATCAGGATGGACCCCAGCGTGTGCCATAGAGTCAGATTCCGCGGCACCATGTACTCGGTGAGCGTCGCCCGGAAGATGGCGCTAAGGTGAAGTCGCTCGTCCGCCCAGTTCCAGATGGACGCTGCCGGGTTCTTCATCACGCCACCTCCTGGAGCCCGATGAAGCCGTCCGGTGTTGTGCTCGGCCGGAACTGCTTGAGTGGCCTCGGCGGCGGCCCGAAGGTGTTCACGCCATCGGCGTTGAACTTGCCTCCGTGGCAGGGACAGATGAACTCCGCCGCCGCGGGGTCCCATTTGACGAGGCAGCCCAGGTGGGTGCATACGGCTGAGAACGCGCGCAACTCGCCCCCGTAGCGAACCACGATGGTGGCCTCACTGTCTACACCCACGCCAACTACAAACGGCGCGCGCGACAGATCGGCAACCGGAACAGGATGGCCGTCGATGCCGAGAAGGACGTTATTTCCCTTCGTCGCCTTGCGGGGGCTCAGGTAGGAGAGGACAGGGAAGATGAACGTCGCCCCGGTGATGGCCAGGCAGGCGCCCAACAGGGACTGCAGGAACGCGCGCCGCGTGTTCGGTCCTGGGGCAGGACCGGGAGCTGGGCCGTGCCCGGTCGGGGAACTCGAATCATTGGACAACCGGTCACCCTCCTTCTAGCGGAAGCTGGGAACTGTCCTCCGGGACTTAGCCCTACATACCAAAGGCATCATGCTCCGGCCGGGATCCTTGTAAGCCCGCCGTCTCGCCGGTTGGCCGGCCTGCGGGTCTATGTTCGCTATGCCTACTGATTAGCCAAGTCTACCAGATTCATACCACACGCGGCAGTGGGTAATTCCGCACACCGGACGGTACTCGGGTACCATGTCGCCGTCGCATGGGCCAAGTTGGCTATCCTGTCGGAGGACGGCGCCTGACCACTTGATCGAATAGAATGGGCGTCTCGCCCGTTGCCCGCTTCAAACGGGGGGCTCGTTCTATACATTCAGGCCCATGATGGCTCTGTCACAATGCGGCTTTGCGCCGCGCCAGGTACCCGGATCCGGCCCATGCAAACGATGATCGACAGGATATTCGAAGAAGTGACCCGCGGCCTCATTTTCGAGCGGCTGCCCGATGCAACGCAGGCGCTCATTCGCGAGATGCCGATGGAGGACATCAGGACAGCGTGCGCAAATGTCCTCATTCGCCCGCAGCCTGGTGAAGTGGCGCAGACGGCCCGGATGCTGCTGAATCCATGTCTCGCCGCCTCGTGGTTGATGGTCTTCGAGGACCTTGGGCTGCCGCGCCGCCTGGCCGTCTACGAGCCGTGCGTCGGCAGCAGTGAACCGGTGATTCTCGCGGCCGACACATATTCGCGGGGTGGGGGATCGTACACCACCGTGAATCTCAACCGGCCCCTCGCGGCGGAACTGGGCGCCAAACTCGGAAAAGTCGGTATGCCTGTCCGCATCATCGAAGACGACGCCTCTCGTCTCGGTACGCTGCTTCCCCCGGCAAGTGTGGATGCCGGCTGCTTCCACCACGCGGTCAATGATATCCTCCAGACGGCCGTCTCCGAACCGCGAGGCATGGACACTCGGACGGTCGACTGGTGGCCGAACGAGCGGCAGATGATAGAATGGCTGGCAGAGGACGATCGCAAGGGCCGCCTCGATGAATGCGCCCGTCCCGCCCTCGTTTCCGCCGTTCGGCAAGCAGTCGACTTGGTCAAGCCGGGTGGCAGCCTCATCTTCGATCACTGGACCTGGGAAGCGTACACAACAGTCGATTGGTTTCCGTGGGACCTCTTCCAGCGCCTCATCCCGCTGGCAAGAGAGTGGATCATGGCGGAACGCCTTCCGGTGCGGGAGGTCTTCGTTCCTGGCCGCGATCCGCAATGGTGGATGTTCCTGGTGAAAGAGGGCTGAATACAAGCCCCCGGGGAGGTCGTGATGTCAATCGTGAATCCGGAGAGCCTGGCCGCGACACTGGACGCGTTGAACGAGGCTCTTTTCGAAGGCCGGGCTCTTTCAGACAAGGATCGGCACGACGCTGCGGTGTGGATCGCCTGTCGACAGGGCCTTGCCGGCGCATATCGGGGCATGCCGGCGCCCACAGCGGAAGACTTCGCGAAGGGTGCAAAGCTCTTCACCGGCGAAGCCATTCGGTCTCGTGTCGGTACTGCCCACATCCTGGGCGAAGAGGCTTGCCGCGCGCTGATGCTTCTGCGTCCGCTCGATGACGATGGGGTTTCCGCGCTTGCGAAATCGCAGGTATGGCTCAGAGAACCCGAGATGAACGGTCAGGGCCATTACTGCTGCGGAATCTGCAGCGTCTCCTTGTGGCGGCATCTCGCCACGAGGCCGTGGCCCGAGGCGGAAGCCGCGCTTGCAGCCGGGATGCGCATCCTTCGCGAAAGGCGCGTTGAAGGTGCCTGGCGCCCTCACCCTTTCTGGTACACGGTTCTCGCGCTTACCGAGATCGGACTGCCCGGCGCGACGGAGGAGCTGCGCTACGCAGCCCCGAAGCTGGAAACCTATCTTCGCTCCAGCGCCCGGCCGGGTATCGGCGCTGCTAGACGCCGCCAAGTAGCGGAAAGAGCGCTGGCGCGCCTCTGAGGTTGGTTCGACGCCGAATACCGTTCACTCAGCGGCTACATGGTTGATTCCGTGCCCGCGCGGTGCGACTTCGCGAGGAGCGCCGCGACCTCCGCTCCCAGCAATAGCAGCATGTTGGAGTAGTACATCCACGTGATGATCAGCACCGTCCCACCCAGGGCCCCGAACATGCGGTTAGGGGTGGCGAGGAAGAGGGTCATGCCCTTGGTCGCCGCGATCCAGAGCACCCCCATCACACCGCCGCCGGCGAGGGCGTCGCGCCAGGAGACCCGCCCATTCGGAAGATATCGGTAGATGAACGCGAACATCGCGACGTTCAGTCCAAGCGCCACAAAGAAGAACAGTGCGTTCACCGGCCAGGGTGCGGGGTTGGGGATGCCCAACCTCGGGAGGATACGTCGGACAACATCGGGCCCGGCGGTTGAGGCGAACGATAACAGGAAGAAGAGGACGGCGCCGCACATCACCCAGGCGGCGACAAGACGCAGCCGGAACCAGGAGCGCTTCTCTTCCACCTCGAACGCGGCGTTCAGGGAACCTGAAGCGTTCACGAAGATCTGAAGGGCCGCCCAGAGCAGCGTTATCACTCCGATGGCCAGGTTGCGCGGCCCGGCGTGCTTCAGGTTGTGTACGAATCCGTGCAGGTCCAGCTGTTGTGTGAGCTGAAGGAAAGCATCCTGCGCCGCCTTACCGGGCAGCATCCTCACCCCCAGGTTTTCGATTTGCCGGGTAGCCTCATATGTGCTGCCTGTGAAAATGGCGAGGGCTCCGATCGCTACAAGCAGCATCGGGACAATGGACAGCAGACTGAAGAACGACATGGCGGCGGCCATAACAGGGCATTTGTCTACCATGAACCGCTTGCCTAGCGCCTTCAGGTAGGCCACGGCCCCGCGCCCCTCCCCGGCGATGGTTTCCTCTTTTCGCGGCACCGGCGTGCCGGCAGCCCCAACGTGTCCCTGCATAAGCTTTTCACCTCCGGTCTGTTCGCCGTGATAGTCATCCCCCGCGCGACATCGCGCCAAACCCCTGACCGGTATGATCGAAGCAATCCTGATGATGCACTTATAGAAACCAAAGGGGCAATGAGTCGTCTGTACCGCCGGTTGAAACCGGTGAGTAGGTCAGCGAAGGACTTCAAGCTGCACGGCCCGGGCCAACCATCCGCTGGAAATACCGTCCCGCCTGCTCCCAATACTGAAACGTCAACTTAGCGCGCGGGGCCGCCTTCCCGCCAGTCCATTCCAGGAGAGAACGTAATGCGCAAGATCGCGTTTATCGGAGCGGGCAGTTTCGGCTTCACACGGAGCCTCGTCAGGGATATCCTCACCTTTCCGGCACTTGAAGATGCCACCATCGCCCTTATGGACATCGATCCGGAGCGCCTCGCCTTCGTCAAGACCGCCGTCGACCGGATCGTGGCCGCGGGCAACTATCCGGCGAAGGTCATCGCCACCACAGACCGCGCCGAGGCCCTCAAGGGCGCTGACGGCGTCCTGTGCACCATCCTCCAGGGCGGAGTGGATGTGTTCCGCACCGATATCGAGATCCCCAAGAAGTACGGCGTCGATATCAACGTGGGCGACACCCGCGGTCCGTCCGGCATCTTCCGCGCGCTGCGTACCGTCCCCGTGATGCTGGACATCGTGAAGGACATCGAGCGCTACTGTCCCAACGCCATCTTCCTGAACTACACCAACCCGATGGCGATGCTCTGCCGAGCGATGCAGGGCCAGAGCGACGTCCAGATCACCGGCCTGTGCCACAGCGTCCAGGGCACCGCGATGATGCTGGCGAAATGGATCGGCGCTCCGTACGAGGAGATCACGTACCGCTGCGCCGGCATCAACCACCAGGCCCACTACCTGGACTTCAAATGGAACCGCAAGGATGCCTATCCGCTTATCCGTGAGGCCATCACCACACGCGAAGACGTGTACAACGAGGAACAGGTCCGCAACGAGATGTACCTGGCGATGGGCTACTATATCACCGAGTCCAGCGGCCATAACTCCGAGTACAACGCCTGGTTCCGCAAGCGCCCCGACCTCATCGAGAAGTACTGCACGCACGGCACCGGCTGGAATCCCGGCGAGTATGCCTACATCCTCAACGAATACCTGAAGGTCAAGGATACCTGGCGCGACAATATCAAAGCGGACCTGGAGAAGGAAGTCGACCTGAAGCGTGGCCATGAATACGCCGCCAGCATCTTCAACGCCACCATCGGCGACGGCAAGCTCTTCGAGTTCAACGGCAACGTCCGCAATTTCGGCCTCATCGACAACCTGCCGGAAGGCTGCTGCGTGGAAGTGCCGGTGTTGGCCTCAAAGCGCGGCCTCGACCCGATGCACGTCGGTCCGCTTCCCCCGCAACTCGCCCTGATGAACAACATCAGCGCCCGCTGTGAGGAACTCGCCGTGGAAGGCGCCATTGCCGGCGACCCGGACATGATCTACCACGCCATCGCGTTCGACCCGCTGACCTCCGCCGTCCTCAGCCTCGCCGAGATCAGAAAGATGGTCGCCGAAATGTTCGAAGCGAACAAGGACTACCTCCCGCACTTCAAGCACTTCAGTTAGCGCACCGGCGCAAGAGATTCGCGGGCAGAAAACGCATTATCCCGGTCCGCCTGCGCGAACCAGGACAATGCGCCTGGCTTGGGGATGCACCTGTCCGTCGTCCGAAGGACGATTGGCCGAAGGCCCTTTAGGCGGGTATTTCAATGCCCGGCCGGGGTCGAGCCCCCTGCCAATGAATTCGCGGCAACAAGAGCACAAGGGGTCCCGCCGGGCACCCCGGTAGGCGGCGGAGGCCGACTTTATGCTCTTGTTGCCGTGGGTTCAGCCCCGGGCTAACGGTCCGACACGGCCTGCCACCCAGATGAAACCGGCGGGAGCGTCACGCCAGCCGCTTCTTCGCCTCCTCGTAGACCTCGGGCTTCAGCGCTCCCTTCGCGGCGGCGTCCAGGTTCTCTTTCAGGTGCGCCGGGTTCTTGGTCCCGACGATGGTCGTGTCCATATCCGGGTGCGAAAGCGTGAAGCGCAGGATGAACGAGGTCCGGCTCTCACCAGGCTCCAGCAGCTCATCCATCTTCGCCTTTTCCCAGACGTCCCACCGCTCCTGGGCGCCCAGGCCGGCCCCGGGCTCACCGCGCGCCACGCCGCCGCGGATGATCGTGCCGGCGCCGGAGCGGGCGGCCGACGAAATCGCCGCCTCGTGCGTGCGCTCCAGCGCGGAGTATGGGATCTGGAAGGAATCGAACACACCCCAGGAGATGAATGTCTCGATGTGGGGTTCCGTGGAGGAGATGCCGATGAAGCGGGTCTTCCCCGCGTCGCGGACCTCCTGCATGACCTTCACCAGGTCGCCCTGGTCGACCTGCTCCACGCTGGCGTTGTGGATCTGCCACAAGTCCACGTGGTCGGTCTTCATCCGCTTCAGGCTGGTCTCGATGTTGTGCAGCAGGTTCTCGCGCGTCCACACGTGGGGCGTGTCGTCGTGATCGCCGGCGTCCACAACGGTGCAGCCGCACTTGGTGGCCAGGTAGTAGCGGTCGCGCTTCGCGCTGATGAACTTGCCGATGTACTCCTCGCTCAGGCCGTAGTCGTAGGCCGTGTCGATGAAATTGATGCCGGCGTCCACGACGGCGTTCAGGATGGTATCCGCCTCCTGGTCCGTCACCGGCCGCCCGCTCCAGATGCGCGGCCCGCGAACTTCCATGGCTCCGAACCCAAGCCGCGTCACCTCCAACCCCGTCCTTCCCAACGTCTTCTTATCCAAATGATCCTCCTCGAGCTACAGCGTTGACCGCGCTGAACGCGCGGTCTCAGGCGCCATTATATCACCGCCCGGTCGAACGCGACCCGTTGGGATGGGACGCGCGCCCCGGCAGTCTATTCGCAGCGCCGACTCTATCCGCCAGGACCAAAGAGGACAAGAATGGCTGCCGTTTCCGTCGTCCGGAGGACGATTGGCCGAAGGCCGTTCAGACGGGTACTTCAGTGCCCGGTCGGCGTGGGCATTCGCGGAATGTGGTGCGGCCCGGAAAACGCGGGCCGCACGGCAATCGAAGTCGCAGCGCTTGCGTTCATGCTCCCATCTACAGGGGCGCCGTGGCCCATGCCGCTGTTCAGTTCATCTCCGGTCCCCGCTAACGGTCCAGGCACGCCTGCCGGACAACGCCGCGTGGCCTTCGTCAACGTGGATTTGGCTGGGGCCTCGGACCAGTACATATCGTGTCGGTAGGTAACGCGATCGCCCGCCGCGCGTGGACACCAACAAGAGGATTCAATGATGCTTCGCCTGCTTCCCGTCCTGTGTCTGATGGTATTCTGCCTTCCCGCCGCCGCTGGCGCCTCCAAACGCCTCGGGGTTCGCGGCTTCGAGCGGACCACCTTCTGGCACGTTCACCCCGGCCTGACCGACGCGGACATCGCGGCGTCTGTCAATGCCTTTGTTCGGTCCGGCGTCACCGGAGTCATCATTGGCGGCGGCCGCCACCACTACCTGCACGATGATCTGCCGTTCCTTGAAGACCAGATCGCCGTCACGAAGCGGGTGGTAAAGGCCTGCCATGCGAAAGGCATCCGCGTCTGCGAGCATCATTCAGTCGTTCTCACCGCCCGCAAAGACTATGCCCTGGAACACAAGGACTGGATCCAGCGCGACTTCGAGACCGGCGACTTCTCCGTGTGGCCTGAGTACCAGACCTACGCTTTCTGCCCCAACAACCCCGCCTTTCGAGAGCATTACTGGGCCATCATGGCGGACATCGTGCGCCGTACCGGTGTGGACGCCGTGATGAGCGATGATGCCTCGTTCCACCACGGCTGCGCCTGTCAGGCCTGTACGGACCGATGGCGAAAGGAAGAGGGCGGCGATATACGGGCGGCGTGGAAGGCATCGCGCACGGCCGGCACGCCTGAATGGCGCCAATGGAACGCGGTGCGCCAACGCTGGTACACCGATTTTCGCGTCTGGTTGTATGAGCGGATGCGCCGCGAGATGCCCGGAGTCCAGTGCTTTTCCCTGCTCGGCAACCTGTTGTCCCCCTGGGGGCCGCAGACCTCGGGCGCAAACCAGGAGGGAATGATGGACACCGGCGACGCTTCATGGTGGGAAATCTACAACCCCGCCGATTTTCCGTCTTGGCGCCGTATTTCCGTCGAGGCGGCCGCGCTTTACGAAGCCGGCCGGGTGAGACATTCCGACATCGTCTCACTGCCGTACGCGGACCGTGCCGCCGAGCGCGACGTTACCGACCCGGAAGAGGAGACCTTCATGTGGGCGCTCTCCATGGCCCACGGGATATCATTCACCCAGGCACGCGTATTCCTGACCGGAATCACGCCCGCCGAACCCGTACGGCCGTACTGGCTTTTCGAGCGCGATACTCTTAAGCCATATCGGAACGCCAGGCCCGCTGCGGCCATCGGCGTGTTCTTCTCGCGTCGCTCGCGTGACGCCGACCCGCGGTGGGAGTCCCTGCACTCCGCGCCGGCCGTCGGCTGGGCGGAATCACTGCAGGACGCCGGCATCCCGTACAGGGGCATTGTTGAGGAGACGCTTGACGCGGGCTTGCCCAGGGAAATCCGGACGGTGATCCTGCCCAACGCGTTTGCTGTCTCCGAAGCCCACCTGGATCGCCTGGAGCGATTCGTCCGTGAAGGCGGAACGCTGATTGTTACTCACCAGACCGGGTTCAACGGCGAGGACGGATCGCACCGCGTCGAGGAACGCTGGAAGCGGCTGGGCCCGCTCTTCGGCGTCAAATTCGGAGCACCCGGCGATGAGAAGGCCGACCGTCCCCGCGTCGGCATGGAGCCGACGACCGCCACCCGTCTCGCGCAAACGCCGCTGGAGGCATACGAGAACAGGATTGGTAAGGGGAAGGTCGTCTATCTCCCCGGCCTTCCGGAACGCGACGCATTCCAGAACACCGTCGCGGAGGGTGAACCCTACAGGGATCCGCGCGATCCGAAAACCGTACGAGCCCTCGCGGACCTCGCCCGGGCCCTTACACCGGGCCTTCCCGTCCGTGTGGAGGCGGGGAAACCCATCCTGGTCACCGCATGGAAGCAGAAAGGCCGCCTGCTGGTCCATATCGTGAACACCTCCGGCGCGGACCGCCCGGACGGCGAGAAGATCCCGGCGCCATCGAAGGTCACCTGGGCGCCCGCGCAGGACCTGATACTGAAGTTCGCCAGGCCACCGAAGCGTCTCCGCCTGCTGTCCCTCGATCCATCGGAGAACCGCACAATCGAGGACCCGGGCGCGACCGTCGTGATCAAGTCTCCCCGCCGCTATGCCCTCGTCGTCGCCGACTGATCTCCGGTCGCCTAAGGGCGACTTGGCAACGGGAGCCCGCCAGTTCATTGGCGGGGCAAACCATCTTCGGCAGGCCCTCACCGCCACGCTGTCTCCTGACTCCTGACTCCTAATGCGCCATAATGCCCTTGGGAGGCAACCATGCACAGCAATAACCGACTGGGCGTACGCGGCGTTTGGTGCGGGCCGGAAGACGCCGGACGCACCCCGTCCGATGTCGCCGCATTTCTCGAACAACTGCACCACGCGCATATCAACCTCGTCGTCATGTGCGTGAAGGGCGCCGGGACTATCCACTGGCCAAGCCGCCTGTACCCCGACGCGGTCGCGGACGGTTACGCCGATTTCGATATGCCCGCCGTTCTCCTGGCGGAATGCCGGAAGCGCGGAATGCAGGTCCACGCCTGGTTCATCGATTTCATGGAGGGGCCGGACAGCCAGGTGGTAGCCGAGCACCCCGAGTGGCTGATGCGCAATGCGGAAGGTGCCACAACTAGATCCGAAACGCTGCGTGGCTCTCCGTATCACTGGGAGTGGATGTGCCCCGCCCGGCGCCCCGGATATACCGATCAGTACCTGATTCCTCTCATGGCGGAGTTCGCGGAACGCTACACCTTCGACGCGATCCATCACGACTACATCCGCTACCCGGGCGACCTCGCGCCCGATCAGTACTGCTTCTGCGACGACTGCCTCGCCGAGATACCCCGATACGCCGGATATCTGACCGAAGCGTTCCCCAATGAGCCGTTCCATCACGAGAGCTACGACCGACCGTACATCGAATCGCATTGGGAACAGAGCCCGCGCGTTCTCCCGGCGAACTGGGTCCGTCTCTCCCGGGCGATGAAGAGCCGGTTCCTCCTCGAAGGCTCGTTCTTCCAGGGCGGCCGCGCCGACCTCGATTACTTCTTCTATCGGTATCGGACGGACGCAATTACCCGCTTCGCGCGTGAGGCGACGGACGCCATCCGCTCAGCGCGACCCGGCATGGCAGTTTCCGCCGCCGTGTTCAAGAACCCGGTTCACTCCGGCCGCTTCATCGGCCAGGATTGGCGCGAGTTCCCGCCGCACGTGAACATCGCGATGCCGATGGACTATCGCGACCACTACCCGGGAGACTTCGAAACGTATCTGACGCTGCTCGCGGAGAGCATCGGACAGCAGAAGGATTGGGCCTGCGACTACGATGCGCTTTGGCCCGGCTTCGCGGTGAACTTCCTGTACTACGAGGAGGACCGCCCGTTAAGCGCCGTCCGTAAAATGCTGGACAACGCCGCGGACGCCGGCCAGGTCGCGGAAGCTCTCGCCGCCGTCTCGCCACGATTCCGGGAACTCGCGCCGGCCCTTCAAGACCGCATTCAGGCGTGGGCTCGGGGTGGCGCCCCGGCGGGCGCGGTTGGCCTCGCTGCTGCGGTTGCGGAATTCCTCGCGAAGCCGCCAGAGGGCTACCGCCCCGAATCGAAACTCACTCGCACCGTCGAAGCGATCCGCGAGTCCGGCGCGCCGGGCATCTGTGTCTTTTCCGCCGGCCTGTTGACGCATTATGGAATGTGGGACACGCTCCGCAATGCATTCTCACCGGACGTATAACACTAGAAACTCGGAACTAGAAACTCGAAACCAGCAACTCGAAACCAGGAGAATATGCACTTGGAAACACTGAAAGCCATTAAGACTCGCCGGAGCATCCGGCAATATGAAAGTCGCCCCGTTCCCGCCGGGCTCGTCACGCAATTACTGGCCGCTGCGATGCAGGCGCCATCGGCGTGCAACCAGCAGCCCTGGGAATTCGTAGTAATCGACGACCGGGCGATCCTCGACGCCATTCCCACTTATCATGCCAATGCGGAGATGTGCCTCCAGGCCCCTCTGGCCATCCTGGTTTGCGCCGACACCAGGGCGCTCAAAGCGGTGGACCACTGGATTGAGGATTGCTCCGCCGCCACCCAAAACCTGCTCCTGGCGGCCCATGACGCAGGCCTTGGCGCGGTCTGGACCGCCGTGAGGGCCGATCCTGCGAGGGAGGCCGCGTTTCAAAGAACCCTCAACTTGCCGGCCGGTATAACTCCGCTCGCACTCGTTCCGATAGGTTACCCGGCGGAGATCAAGGAGCCGGAAGATCGCTTTTTGCCCGGGCGGGTTCACCACAACCGTTGGTGAACCGACGGACAGCATCGATCATCCTTGCCGCCGGAAACGGCACGCGGATGCGCGCACCCGATCGTCACAAGGTCACTCTGCCGATCGACGGCGAGCCGGTAGTCGCGCGCGCCATCCGTATGTACCGGGACTCCGGGATAAACCGCCATATCGTCGTCGTGGGGGTCCTCGCCGAACAGGTTCGCGAAGCGGTCCTTCATGCAGCACCGGAGGTGGACTTCGCGGTTCAGTCCGAACAACTGGGTACGGCGCACGCCGCGAGGGTGGGGGCGGACGTCCTGAAAGCCGAGGGCTTCGCCGGAGACGTCCTGGTAGTGGCCGGCGACAAGGTGATGGAGGCCGCGGCGATCGATCGGCTCATCGCCTCGTTCCGGAAGGCGGACTGCGCGATGGCTTTTGTCGTCGGCCGCGCGACCGATTTCCCGAACGCCGGCCGCGTGCTTCTCGATGACGGGCGGCCAATCGCGGTGGTTGAGGTTGCCGACATCGCGCGCGCCCGCCTCCTCCGCGATTTCCGCGTTCTGACTGCGGAATCTCCCCTGCAGGCGGATCAGGCGCTGCGCCTCGCCCTCAAGGCGTTTCCCACGGAGAGCAAAGCGGCGAAAGCCCTCGGGCCGCTCTGGAACGCTCTCACAAACGGCGTCGCGTTGACTGCCGATTCCCTGCCGCCTGCGGACCAATCCGCACTCCGCGCGGAATCCGCCGCCCTGGCGAACTTATCCGTGTATCTGTTCCGCGCGCCGGCGCTGTACGCCGCGCTCGACGCCATCGGTGCGGACAACGCGCAAGGTGAGCAGTATCTCACCGACGCCGTCGCATTCCTCGCGGGTCGGGGCGATGCGGTGGTGGCCGTTGAGGTGTCGGATCCGAACGAGGTCATGGCCTTCAACACACCCGATGAGTATGCTGAGGTGCGCCGCCGCTTCGAGCGGACCGTCGAGCCTTTGAACGGCGGGAAGCTCGCGCGCGATGGTTTCGAACGGCGCTTCGCGTCGCGCCCAACCCTCGTCGCTCGTGCGCCCGGCCGCCTCAACCTTATGGGCCGCCATATCGACCATCAAGGTGGCGTCAGCAACCTGATTGCGATAGACCGGAGCCTACACCTCGCCGTCAGCCCGAGGTCCGATGCAGTTTTCCACCTGTCCAGCGTGGACGCGGCGTTCCCGGACCGTGAGTTCCGTGTGAATCCGCCTGCCTCCGCGGCGGACTGGCTGGCGTACATAAATGGCCCGGCGGTCCGAGAACTCACCGCCGAAGCGAGGGGCGACTGGTCGCTGTACGTGCGCGCCGCCGTCGAACGGCTCCAGTTTGAGGCAGCCCGGCCGTTGCGCGGCATGAATATTGTGGCGAAGGGTACCATTCCCATCGCCGCCGGCCTGAGTTCCTCATCTGCCCTGGTCGTTGCCGCGGCGGAAGCGATTCTGGCGCTCAACGACCTCAGGATCGGACGCGACAGGCTGGTGGAACTCTGCGGTGAAGCGGAGTGGTTTGTCGGCACCCGTGGCGGGGCAGGGGACCACGCCGCGATGATCCTGGCCCGCGAGGGCTGCGTTACCCAGGTTGGCTACTTCCCGTTTCGGGTGATCGACTCAGCTCCCCTGCCGGCGGGCCACACATTCATGGTGTTCAATTCCGGCATCCCGGCCAGAAAGACAGCGGAGGTGAAGGCGACGTTCAACGCGCGCGTTGCGTGTTACCACGTCGGTCGGGAGCTTCTGAGACTCGCCTGTCCAAACGCACCAATCACACACCTCCGCGACGTCACTCCATCCGGCCTCCAGATGGACTATCCGTCGTTCATTCGACTTCTCGGCCGCTTGCCGGAACGCCTCACGGTCGCGGATGCGCGCGCCGCCGTTCCGGCCGAGGTCGCGGACACTTACCTGAGCCAGCTCCCCGACGATGAGGTCCTCCCCATCCGCGGGGTCGTCATCTTCGGCCTCGCGGAGTGTGCCCGTGCCGCCAAGTGTCTCGACCTCCTCCGGGCCGGCGACGTCGCGACCTTTGGGCGCTGGATGACGATCTCGCACAACGGCGACCGCGCCACACCCGCGGCCTATGCCGGTGCCGAGATGGAGCGTTGGTTCGAGGCGGCGAATAGGGGAGACCCGGCCACCGCGCTGGAGTTGCAGCCCGGCGCGTATGCATGCAGCGTGCCGGCGATCGACCGCATGGTGGATATTGCGCTAGCCGTGCCCGGAGTCCTGGGCGCCCAGCTCTCCGGCGCCGGCCTGGGCGGCTGCATGATGGTCTTCGCCGAGGACGCCTCGCTCGACCACCTGGAGGACGCCATGCGCCGCCACTACTACGAGCCTAACGGCGTCAGCCCAGACATCATCCGCTGCCGCGCCACCGCCGGCAGCGGGACCTGGTAGGTCGGGCCTCCGCCCTCGACGCACACGGTAGTGTCGGCGTCCTCGCCGACATCGGATGGTCGAGCCTTCGCCCTCGCCCGCATCTGGTAGGTCGGCCCTCCGCGCCCGACACACACGGTAGGTCGGGCCTCCGTGCCCGACCCCTTAGCCCTGCCCGGCAATCCCGGTCGCGTAGCGACGAAACGAAAGCAGAGGGGTGCTTCAGCGCCCCGCCTTCAGCGCCGCGAAGAACTCGTGGGTATCCTGAACCAGGATGGGAAATCCTTCTCGGACCGCCGAAGTCAGGATGTGGCGCCGATCAAGGGAAACCAACACGTCGGAACCGGTCAGGTATGCACCGGCGAGGACGTGCGCGTCCTTCTGAGCGACGAGGTGAATCCACCTTGCGATATCGTGCTGGCTCGTTTCTACCCCCACCTCGATGTCAGTTTGGTGAACGTCCACGAGGAAGCGTGACATTGCCTCCCTGGGTAGTTTGGCGAGGATGTTCCGTTCCGCTTCAACGAGCACCAGTGGGGTGGTGATGATCCTAAACGCGTTAGCCCGGGCCAGCCGCAGGAGTTCCGCTGATCCGCCGGACGGACTGCCCGCCGCGGCAACCCAGCACGTTGCGTCCAGGAAAACCCTCATCGTGGCGCTGATGCCGGTGCATCAAGTCTATCGAGCTGCAGCATCTGCTCGATCTCGTCAGAGGCGTATTCGCGTACCGCCATTGCATCGGACTCACCGACACCGGATGTGATCTGACGGAGTTTGAGAAATCCTTCCAGATCCACACGACGCACGCGCCACAATCGGCCGAGTTTGATGCCCGGAAGCGTGCCCGACCTTAACCAGTCCTGTACCGTTCGCTGTTGAACCTGCAGGTGATCGGCCACCTGCTCCGGGGTAAGAATCTCGCGCAGCAATGTAACCATCCCTGCCTCCTTAGACACACATATACGAGATTATACCACGTCTCACCGCCTCAGACATACCTCAACACCCCCTACGCGGTTCCTCGGCGCTCCGCGCCCAACCCTCAGCCCTCAGCCCTCAACCCCATCATCTCAAGCAACGCATCCCCTTCGCCAACTCCGCCAATCTCCCGCAAGACGGTGGCATCTCCGCGTTCGCGCCGGATCGCCTGGATCGTCTGCGATGCCGGATCTTCCGGATTGTCGTATTGAATCGCCGCGCGGATCGCCTTCACCACGTTAAGCGGGGGCACGCCCTGGTCCAGGCACATGTGTACCGCGCCGATGAGACGGTCGTTCGGGCCGAGTTTCCGGATGGGATCCCTGGCAACTCGCGTTATCTGGTCGCCAAGCGCTTTGTTCGCGAAGCGTCGCCGTAGATCGGCGGCGTGCGCTGTCAGATCGTCCAGAGGCATTCCGTGCTTGCGGTACAGTCCGAGGCACGTTTCCGCCATCGCGCCCTCAACGATTCCGCGGACCTCCGTGTCCTCGATCGCCTGCCAGATGTACGAATGGCCGCGTTGATAGCCCAGGTAGGCCGTGGCGGCGTGGCCGAGGTTGTGAACGAACAGCTTCCGCTCCACATACGCGCCGAAGTTGTCCTTCGCCTGGAGGCTCACGATCGGCGGTATCGGCCCGCGGAACCCGGCGCGATCGACAGGCAGGTCGCGGTACGCTTCCACCTCGATCAGAAGCGGGTCTTCCGCGATGAGTTCCGCAGTGAGGACCGGGACCATTCGCCCGATGCTCGCTTCCACGAATCCCACACTCGACTCCAGAACGTTGTGGAAACGCGGGTCCAGCGATTCGCGCACTCTGGACCGCATGAACGGCCCCGCGCCGATCAAGTTCTCGCAGACGATGATGTCCAGCGGCGCGGCGTTCGACCGTTCGAACCTACGCGCGATGCCGGATGCAAGCGCCGCGGCGATGGCCGGCATCACATGGACTCCGACCGCCGTGGCGGCGATGTCCGCGCCGGCCAGCGCCTCGGCCACGCCGTCCGAGTCCCGGGCGTTGATCGCGCTCACATTCCGGATGGTGACGTTGGTCGAGGTATCGTCCACGATGCGGAGCGGGTACTCGCCGCGCGCGTTCAGCGCATCGACGAGCGTGTCCTGAACGTCCACGAAGGTGGTGTGGTAGCCCGACTCATAGAACAACTGCCCCAGGAACCCGCGGCCGATATTGCCGGCGCCGAACATGACCGCCTGTTTGTCCGCCAAAGTCCTCCCCTTATCAAACCGAGCCACGACGTTTCGCCGGCGCCCGGCCGTGGCTGGTCAATGGGCGACCCGCAGGAGTTCCTCCTCCGCGGCTTTGGTCCACCTTCCGCTGTCGAGTTTGGCCGCGACGCTTGGGTAGGCGGTCGCAAGCGTGCTCAACGGAGTCAGCGGCAGGTCGTGCAGCATCGGGTAAACGATGATCTTCCCGGCCAGGGTCCGATTCTCCACGGCGGCCAGTCCGTCCGTGGCGCCCGCCATGCCCGTGACGGCGTCAACGGACGCGTTGGTGTCCAAGGCGCCGGCAGTGACCTTGCCAAGCACGATTCGCATGTGTTCTGTCTCCGACCCACTGGTGCCGAAGACGAAAACGCGCTTGTTGATGAGCGCATCCAGGTCGATCTCATGCCGAACGGGCGCCGGGATGCCGGCGAAGACATTGACGATAGCGTTGGGGGCGCAGGCGTCGATTGCCGCCGCCAGAAGCGCCGGCACCGGCGCCATCAATGCGTAGTAGGTGAACGCTTCCGTCGTCGGCGATTTGGCGGTATTGACCGCGCGGTAAGAGCCGCTTGCGGCGCGGGCGATCGGTTCGGCCTTGGCCGAGAGCGTCTCCAGTCGCGCGTCATCCATGTCGGTCGCCGTTACTTGAACACCCGGCAATCCCGTTGACACGTCGCGGATGGTGTGCATCTGGCCCATCGGGCCTCCGGCGCCGATCACGACGATGTTTTCACCGGGCCGGATTTCGCCGTTCGCCGGGATCAGGGAATATGCGTCACGGACGTCGGTGGCCGGTGTGCCGACCCATCGCGTGGGGCCGTAATGGATGCGCCCAACGCCAACGGATACCTTCCGCCCGATCGCTCCGCCATTCAACAGGATCGCTATGATGCCGCCCGCTGCCAGTTTGTCGTTCAGAGCTTCGATGGTCGAGGCGTTCGACCCTGCGTAGACGATGTCGTCATAGGCCTGGTCGGAGAGTTCCGGGATGCCGACCGGGTCGATCCGCGTCGTGGAACCCGGTAGCCCGAGAGGGGAGTACGCCGCTTCCAGTTCGGTCACATCCGCGCCAGGCTCGGAGACGATCAGTAGGCGCCCGCCCGGCTTGATCGTTTGCCGTTCCGGCGTGGCGTACGAGCATTCCACGCAGGCCCACGGCTCCACCAGCGCCGCCGCCGCTGCGGGCAGCGAATCCGGTACCGGGATGAGATAGAGGTCCTTGCCGGCCGAATCCGCGCTCACCCGCTCGTCCAGGAGGACGTATTCCTGCAAGGCGCCCTCGAAGTTGTACCCGAACGCCGCGTTGGAGCCTGTCGTGCGCAGGTTTCGGTAGTCCGCCTGGATGATGAAGCGGTCACCAACTCCGTGGCTGACCACACCGTCGCCTACCGCCACCACCCGGCACACAACTTCGTGTCCCGGAACAGTGGGCTGGTCACCCGGCACATACGACGGGATTTGCCCGAGGATATCGTCCTCGATGCCGGAGAGGATGGCGCCTTTTCGTGGGTGTTCCCCGAACTGTTTCAGGAGTTTCAGATCGGAGAAACACAGCCCGACAGCTTCGGTGCGCGCGAGTATCTGACGCGGACCGGGCCGGAAAACGGTCTTCGCCGTGTTGAGCCGCACTTCGCCTGGCCCAACCAACTGCACCGCATATTGCGTCTGAGGAATTGTTTCCACCTGCCCCGCCTTTCCGCAAACCGTCATCTCGCCCATTACCATCCGGCTCCCCACTCCCATGGGGAGAAGGGCAGGGGTGAAACCGCCCCTCGGCCCTCAGGCCTCAACGCATCATCACCTGTCCACCCGTCACCGGCACCGCCTGCCCCGTCTCGTACTGCTGTTCCATCACGTAATACACGGCTTTCATCACATCGGAAACCGTGCAGCCACGGCGCATCGGCACTTTCGCCTCGTAAAACCGCTTCACGTCGGCTACCGACGTTGCGCCGGGCACCTTCCCCGTCCGGAGGTATTGCGCGAACAAGCCGTTCTCCGGGTCCGACCACAACGGCCCGTCGAGGAAATTGCCCGGGCATATGCTGTTCACCTTGATCCCGTCCTCGATCAGTTCCAACGCGAACGACTGCGTGAGGCCGATCCCGCCGAACTTGCTGCCCGCGTAGGCTGCGTTCTTATTGGACCCCTCCAGCCCCGATTTGGAGTTGATCTGGATGATGTCCGTCCACCCATCCGGCCGCGCGAGATGCTGCACCGCCATCACCGGCGCCGCGTGATGGACGCAGGTGAAGTACCCGAGATAGTTCACGCGCGTCACGAAATCAAACTCGGCCTGGCTCTGCTCCTTCACGCCGGCCGCGCGTAGCACGCCGGCATTGGAGATGAACACGTCGAAGCCGCCATAAGCCCTCACGACGGCGTGGATGGCATCTGCAACCGAATCGTCTTCGGTAACGTTCATCGCCACACCAAAGCTCCGCCGTGGACCGTATCTTTGACACAGATCCGCCGCTGTCGCCGCCGCCCCTTCGGCGTTCACATCGGCGAGGACGACGTGCGCGCCCTCCGCGGCGAAGTCCGCCGCGATTCCCGCGCCAAACCCCTGGGCCGCACCGGTCACAATCGCCACTTTGCCCGCCGCCCGCCCGTTTGACCCCGCGCCCGCCGAAACCTTGCGCCGGTAGTTCTCGACCTCCCAGTTGTCGATGAACTCGCGGTCGCGCTGAGTCATATACCGGATGCCGCCGAGGCTCCTTGCGCCGGCCATGACCTTGATCGCGTCGATGTACACGCAGCGCACGGTGTCCGCCGCCTTGGCGCTGTCACCGGCAGCGAACAGTCCGAGGCCCTGCACGATAACCACCTTCGGCGCGAAGCCGGTTGCCTCTTTATGCCGGCAGATGTCGGCCCGCAAACGCTGAACAAGGTTCGCGTCGTCTTCATCGCGCTGCGTTCGGAACCACAGCGGGAACGACTTGCAATACACGATCTGGTCCGGTGTCAGCGGTCCTCCGGCGGCAATCGCCTCGCCCGCTAACGCGCCCGCGAGGGTCAATACCTCGGGGCTGTCGTCGAACGTGACGATCTTCAGCGCACATTCCCCGGCCGAAGGCCCCTCAGAGTGGTAATTCAGTGCGCGGGCCGGGTCGTCTGTATCAGCGAGAAGCCCACGCAGCGCTGGGCCGATCGTGTTGATATATCGTCTGCGCTCGAACTCCGCGATCAACGTGGTGGTGCCATAGCCCAGGGTCGGCTGTAGACGGTCTCCGATCGTCAGGAGCAGAGACTCGGTGCGAGTCTTGACCTCATTCGCTGTTTCCCCGCAGACGATGAGCCCGTGGTTCGCCATCAGGACAGCTTCAGGGCAAGCAATGCCGGTCTGCCGGGTATACACATCAAGGAGGCGCATCACCAACCGGGCCAGTGCGTCTCCCGGGTCCACGTACGGTACCCAGAGCATCCTGTCGCCGAAGATCTCCGCCGCGATGCTCTCGCCGCCTTCCGAGCACGTCAGGATGTTCGCCAGCGTCGCGTGCGTGTGAACGACGTAAGCCGTCGGAAGCAGGTGGTGCAGGGCGGCCTCAACCGACGGTCGTGCCTCGCTCGCGGGATCCACCCGCGCCTCCATGATCGCCGCCTTGAACCGCGCTTCGCGTTCGCTGATGTCGACCGCCGGCTCCGAGCGCAGCAGGGCGTCCAGGCGCGCGCGCTCCAACTCCACGAAATTTGATTCAGTCACATCGGCCAGCGCACAACCGCTGGCTTTTACGAAGAGTCTGTCACTCGTCTTGTATGAGGTGTTCCCGCCGCCCGCCAGCACCATTGCCGGGTTTGCGCCGTAGAAGCGGGAAAGCTTGATGAGGTCGGCGATTTCGCGCGTCATTGTTGCGCCTCCACCAGGTCCCGGGCTCCCTGAGCGAACACCGCCTGCACGTCGTCCGGAATCGGTTCGCCGTCCATACACGTAGGCGTCATCGGCAGCAGATCGAGTGTATTATGCTCGGTTCCCGCGCTCACGCTGAGCCCGGCGTCGCGCATCGGCAGCACGTATGCCCGCAGCGTTTCCGGCGAGTTGCGGTTCGGGATGAACTCCGCATGCCGGATCCCGAGGGCAAGGAGCTTTTCGATCAGGGCGTTCACGTCCGCCTCGTATTCGCAGGCCACGTCCGCACCGTCCGCAAGCACCGGGTAGCACGGTATGCCGCCAAGCTCGCTGATGAGCCGGAGCCCGTCCTCGAGGCCGATGAACGTCTCTTCAACGAACGCCGGCTTTCCCGCTTTCATCAGCCGGTTGCGTATCTGCGCCTGCGTCCGCGCTTCATCGTCGGCTGAAACCGGTGCCTTCAGGATCGCGCTCAACGCCTGGACGCGTTCGCCCTGCCGCACCATCTGAAACAATGCCTCCTGAAACGCCTGGGCAACGTGCCGCTCCTGCAAATACACGGTCTCCTGCGCGCAGCCATATCGCAGCACGATCGAATTCACGATCCGGCGGGCATCCAACCGCGTCTCGACGCCCGCTTCGGCGAATATCTCCGCCATCCGGTCCACCATCTCCGCCATCCGGGCCGAATCATTGTGACGGATGGTGTTGAGAAGGCGGTCTGCTTCAGCGGTCGGAGTTTTCCACCGGGACAGCGCTTTGCCGCACAGGTACATTTTCCCGGGATTCCCGGGATCATTCACCCGGACGCCCCGGTCCGCCAGTTCGGGCAGCCCCAATACGATTTCCATTCCGAACAGAGGCGTGATGGAATGCTGGTGGCACAGCGTCCCGAACTCCGAATAGACGGTGAAATCGTAATAATTGCTCGCTCCGAGGATGCCTACTTCCTCGTCGCACGCGAGCGCGACTGCCTGCTCCACGCTTTCGAAAGCAGAGAAGTTGGGTGGCAGGTGAATGTGTGTATTCGCGGAGTTCATTGCAAACATTCTATCATTTCTTGCAACATATTGTGCAAAATGACGCCAATTCTTGCACATAATAGTTCGGAGAACCATTCAGTATGGCGCATATTCCACAGGAACGGCGTGATGCCATCATAACTCGTATTCTACGCCGCGGCCACGTGGCGATCAAGGATCTGTCGACCGAGCTTTGCGTCTCGGAGGCCACCGCCCGCCGCGATCTGCGCGTTCTGGCCGATGCCGGAGAGGTGGAACTCGTCTACGGCGGCGCAACTCTGCCGCGCACATCGGACCACTCCATTTCCTCCCGCGCGCTGCGCAATGCTGAGGCCAAGCGTCTTATCGGTGAACTGGCCGCAGGATTGATCTCCGACCAGGAGATGTTGTACATAGACGCCGGCACAACCTGTTACGAAATGCGGCACTATCTCCAGCGCAAACGCGGCCTGTCCATTATCCTCAACTCGACGCGCCTGACGGTTGAACTGGGCGCAAGCACGGACGCCAGCATTATTCAGTTGGGCGGCCATTACAGAGCCGATAGCATGGATGCCGTTGGGCCCCTGGCGGTCGCCGCAATCGATCAATTGCGCGGTTACCTTGCCTTTATCGGCGCCGACGGCCTCGGGATGGATTTCGGGCTGACCGCCAGCGACATTCAGACGGCGCACCTGTACCAGCATGTATTGAAGAACGCCAGGGAAGCGATTCTCCTTGTGGATCACACCAAGTTTTTGACGCCTTCGCTGTTCCGCATCTGCGGTTGGGAAGGCATATCGCGCATCGTCACCGATATCCGGCCCGACCCGGACTGGCTTGCCTTCCTTCACGAGAGCGGCATCGAGGTCCTGTGGCCGAGTGACAATATGGAGTGACGACACCCGGCGCTGAAGCGTTGGGCTCCTGTCTTCCAGCCCCTACGGGGCGGAGAAGTCGGTCGCTCGTTAGGAGGAGTCGTGAATGGCGAATTCGTTTATTTCGTGTTACGTTCACGTGGTTTTCAGTACATATCGCCGTCAGCCAAGCATCGAGGAGTCCTGGCGCGAGCGGCTCTGGGCGTATATCGGTGGAGTCCTGGAGAGCGCAAATATGGTTCCGATTTGTGTGGGTGGCACAGAGGACCACTGTCACGCGCTAATCGCCATCCCGGGTACACTTGCATTGTCGCACGCTGTTCAGCTCCTGAAGGGTGGATCGTCCCACTGGATACGACAGAACATCCCTTCGGCCGAAGGGTTCGCCTGGCAGGAGGGCTATGGTGCTTTCAGCGTGTCGCCGAACGCCCGCAACACGGTCATCGCGTATATTCGCGGGCAAGAGGAGCATCACAAATTGCGATCCTTTCAAGATGAGTACCTGCGTCCTCTTGTCGATAGCGGGGTCGAGTTCGATGAGCGTTATGTATGGGGCTGAACGGCCTCCGTATCGCCTGAGTGCCTGCCTTGTTTGAGAGATTGACTCGCCCCGCAGGGCCGGAAGACAGAAGCCGGGCAGTTTACTGGCAGGTCCGGGATAGGGGCCGGCCCATTCGCCCCGTAGGGGCTGAATGATAGGAGCCCGGCAGTTCACTGCCTGGCACGGTAAACGGACCGGCTCACTCGCCCCGCACGGGCCGAAAGAAAGAAGCTCGGCAGTTCAATGCCGGGTCTGGGATAAGGACCGGTTCGGTCGCCCCGTAGGGGCTGAAAGATAGAAGCCCGGTAGTTCACTGCCGGGTACGGGGTAGACCCCCTGAACAGAGAAACACAAAATGCCAAAATCCATCCCCATCCGCCCGAAAGACGTCCGAAAGCCCGGCCGCATCACGTTCGATCCTATCCCGATCAATCAGTACAAGCGAACCGTTCAGCAGGAGTCCGAACGATACGGCGTGGACGCGCTGTTGCGCATCCATCGGGATATGGCCATCATCCGTGCGTTCGAGACCATGCTCAACGAGGTCAAACTCAGCGGGAAGTACGCGGGCATCGAATACAATCATCGCGGACCCGCGCACCTGAGCATCGGCCAGGAAGCCGCATCCGTCGGGCAGTGTTTTCTGCTCGGCGTTGAGGACCATATCTTCGGCAGCCATCGCAGCCACGGTGAGATCCTCGCCAAGGGCCTGAGCGCCATCGCCAAACTCGACGACGCGACCCTCCAGTCCATCATGGAATCCTACATGGGCGGCGCCACCCTCAAAGCTGTCGAGTCTCCGCTCCCGGGTCTCACTTCGCAAGTCTCAAGTCTCAAGGATATCGCCGTCGATTTCCTGCTGTACGGGACTCTGTCTGAGATATTCGGCCGCGAGGCAGGCTTCAATAAGGGCATGGGCGGCAGCATGCACGCGTTCTTTACGCCGTTCGGCGTTTACCCGAACAACGCCATCGTTGGCGGCTCCGGAGATATCAGCGTCGGAGCAGCCCTGTACAAGAAGGTCAACCTGAAGCCGGGCATCGTCATCTGCAACATCGGGGACGCTTCGGCGGGCTGTGGTCCTGTGTGGGAAGGCCTGTGCTTCGCGACTATGGACCAGTTCAAGACCCTTTGGGACGAAGCGCATCGCGGTGGCCTGCCCCTGATTGTGAATTTCGTCAACAACTTCTACGGCATGGGCGGACAGCCGGTTGGCGAGACGATGGGATTCGGCGTCCTCGCGCGGCTTGGCGCGGGCCTCAGCCCGGACAACATGCACGCGGAACGCATCGACGGCTACAACCCGTTGGCCGTTATCGACGCCATCGCCCGCAAGCGCGAGCTCATCGCCAGGGGGGATGGACCGGCGCTCCTCGATACGGTGACCTACCGTTACAGCGGCCACTCACCGTCCGATGCGTCGTCCTATCGCGACAAGGCCGAAATCGAGGAATGGCAGAAGGTCGATTCGCTGGTCACCTACCGCGACAGCCTTCTCGGAGCCGGCCTGGCATCGAGCGTCGAGTTCGACCATGAGCAGTCTCTTGTCAACGCCGCCATTCTGCGCGCTTACACCCGGGCCATAGACCTGGACCTCTCCCCGCGTGCCGACCTGTACGCCGTAGGCTCGCTCCTCGAGTCAACGATGTTCTCCAACGAGAGCGTTGAGTCATTCGACACATCCCGCGAGCCCGAGATCCGGGGACCACTTGCCGAGAACGCCCGGGTCAAGCAGCTCGCCGGGCGCAGTCGAACCGGGGTGGGGGAGGACGGCCAGCCGCTCCCGAAGGGCAAGTGCATCGGCATCCGCGATGCGATCTTCGAGGCCGTTCTGGACCGCTTCACAAAAGACCCCACGATGGTGGCGTACGGCGAGGAGAATCGCGACTGGGGCGGCGCTTTCGGCGTCTATCGCGGACTCACCGAAGCGCTGCCGTACCATCGGCTGTTCAACACGCCCATCTCCGAAGGAGCCATCGCCGGCACGGCGTGCGGGTATGGCCTCGAAGGTGGCCGGGCGCTCGTCGAGCTGATGTACTGCGACTTCATGGGTCGCGCCGGAGACGAAATCTTCAACCAGTTGAGCAAATGGCAGGCGATGTCCGGAGGCGATCTGCGGATGCCCGTGGTCATGCGCGTCTCCGTCGGCAGCAAGTACGGCGCCCAGCACAGCCAGGACTGGACGTCCATGGCGGCTCATATACCCGGCCTGAAAGTCGTTTTCCCGGCCACGCCCTACGACGCCAAAGGCCTGATGGCCGCTGCGCTCTGTGGCACGGACCCCGTCATCTACTTCGAAAGCCAACGCATCTACGATCAGCCCGAACTGTTCCACCCGGAAGGCGTGCCGGCGACGTATTATGAGATTCCAATCGGTGAGCCGGAGGTCAAGAAGCCCGGAAGCGATCTGACGATTCTGACCGTGGGCGCCACGCTCTATCGCGCGCTTCAGGCCGCGAAGCAATTGGAGACGGACCACGGGATCACTTGTGAGGTCATCGACGCGCGCAGCATAGTCCCGTTCAACTACGACCGCGTCATCGAGTCGGTCAGCAAAACCCACCGCATCGTCCTGGCATCGGACGCCTGTGAACGCGGGAGTTTCCTCCATACCATGGCCAGCCGGATCACGGAGTTCGCGTTTGACGAGCTGGACGCCCCGCCGGCCGTGGTTGGCGCGCGCAACTGGATCACGCCCGCCGACGAGGTCGAGGACGCGTTCTTCCCGTACCCGATAGACATCATCGACGCCGTCCACGAGCATATCATGCCCCTTCCCGGCCATCAATCGAAGCGCCCCGCGGATACGGTGGAACTCGAGCGCCGAAGCAGGCTGGGAATATAGGCGCCAGTTCTGCAATCAATACGCTTTCGCCGGTGGGCGCATTGGAAGTACGGACATTACGCCAAACCTTCGATTACCCGGCGCGGCCGGCGAGGCGCATAATAATAACGGAGTGCCTATGTTTTCTGTCGAGTCCTACGGTGTGCTAACGCGTCCTATGACGCCTCATGCGAAGCGACTGAACCCAATCCTGCGCCATTTCGTTGGCGAGACGTTGCGTGCGGAAGCGCTGCGTTTGACGGAGTCCTGCGTCACCGGTAAGGGCTACAAGAAGGCGCTGTCGGCCTTTGTGCACCAGCAACGAGGCATTTCAGCGCCGTTCCTGTGGGAGGTTCGGGATTTCATCGACCGAATGCCGGGCGAAACCGTCCCCGAGGTCTACGAAAACATACTCGCCGGCCTCTAGTCAGCCCTGATGCCTCAGCCCTGCCCCCTGAAGGTCGCCTTGAGTCCCCGGACCGTGTGCCCGGGATAGCCCTTGAATAGCCATAGGCTGGGCGTGTCAACCATCTCGTTCACCAGCACGCGATAGCGTTTGCCCGGCTTCAGCCCCCGCACCGAGAGGTGGATCATGTTCCCGTCGGCCCGCGCCTTCGTGACGCTTACAACCTCGCCCTGCGGCCCGGTAACGTGGTAGTTTGCCGCGTCCGATGCCCGGCCCGCGTCCACGCGCTTCTGGAACACAAGGGATACTCCGCCCTGGCGGGGACGAGCCTCGACAAGGCGGGGCGGATCGTCATACATCGACTTCGTGATGAAGTACTCGTAGTTGACCGTGCCGCGCGCGCCCATCTTCCGTGCCGTGGCATCCGCCGACTTGAGCCAGGTGTAGGTTTGGCGCGAGGGGGCCAGCGATCCGGTGTCCACCTGGAACGTGAATGCCGTTCCCGGTGACAGGTCGCGAAGGTGCTTCACGAATGGGGCGTACTTTTTCAAATAGTCCGGCGGCAGTTCGCTGCGCGACCAGTCCATCCAGTTGGTTTGCAGGCACACCGCGCTCGGGTGCACCGCGTGCGCCATCTCCCCTGCATCGTTGCCTTGCGCCTCCCGCAGCGCGGCCACGGCATTTGGAGAGTCCTGCACGAGCGTCCAGACCATCGTGGGAACGTCGGGCCGCCGCCGGCGCACGCCCCCCGGACCGTCCAGCGTGGCGTTGAGGAAGCGGGCGATCCCCTTCACGCGGGAGTCCATCCATTTGCGGTAAAGCTCGGGGTTGGATTTGTACCACCGCGGCGAGCTGGCGTCGGTGAACTCGGGCATCGCCGTCTCTTCCGGGTGATCCTTCAGAAACGCCGCCCGGCAGTGGGCACACAGGCAGCCGTAGGTATCGCTGGAGGGACCCGGCGCGTCCGGCCAGAACGGCTCAACCAGTTCCACCCCATCGAACGGATACCGTTTCATGGACGCCGCGATCCGCGCGCGCTTGAACGCGATGTAGCCGGGATTGTTCATGCACAGCCGGGTATAGTCTTTGCCAGGGCTGTTGCGTAGCGACATCTTCCACGCTTCCCAGCCCTTCGGGAAATCGGCCGTGCTGTAGGCCACGTGGCAGAACGTGAGATACCAGACCGGGAGCCCTTCTTTGTGAAAGGCATCGATGAGATCGCGCCGGATGGCTGCGTCGTTGGTGACCACGTAGTGAACTTGGCTGTAGCCGTTCGCCCGGATTTCCGAGGCGATGCTCTCCGCGCTGCGACCGGCATAGTACGGGAACCCCGGATCGACCTCGGCCCCGAGTCCATCCAGCATCTGGTGGACCGTGAACGAAGCCGCTGCGAGGCCGGTCGCGGCCAGAAACAGGGCTGCCGTCGCCATAAATCGGGTTGCGCCGGTCACTGTCGTGGTGGCGCCGCGGTGGAGCGGCGAACGACCAGCCTGGTGGGCAGTCGCTCGATAGGTGAGTCGGGTGTGCCGCCGCGAACGGCCTCCTCGAGGCGCTCAACGGCGCGCCGGCCCATCGCATCCAATGGCTGTGCTACCGTGGTGAGCGGCGGGTGCAGAAACGCGGCGCTGAACTTGTCGTCAAACCCAACCACGCTCACGTCGTCCGGAATGCTCAGCCCGCGGTTCTGCAGCGCTTCGATCGTGTGCACGGCCAACTCGTAGCCTGCGGCAAAGAACGCGGTAGGGGCCTCCGGACCATCCATCGTCCGGAGCAGCGCATCCATCTCATCGCGCGACACGGCGGTAGCCGATGCGCAGGGGATGAACCAATCGGGGTTATACGCGATGCCGTGCGCTGCGAGAGCGTCCTGGAAACCGATGTGGCGGTCGCGGCTATTCGACATGTTCTCCGGCGCGCCCACGAATCCGATCCGGGTGTGGCCCAATCCTACGAGGTGATCGACAGCCAGCTTCGCGCCCATGATGTTGTCCGTATCGAGAGCCGGGAACGACTCATCCAGCCACGATGAACCAACCGAAACAAACGGCACGCGTTCCGACACCATTCGGCGCAGCGCCGGTATGGCCTCATCCAGTGGGATCATGAACAGAAAGCCATCCGCGCGCGACCGGAGCCGCGCGCTCGTGCCTTCGTCCAGTGCTTCGTGCACGAGAAGGAGATCCCAACCCGTCTCGAAAGCCGCGCTCTGGACGCCCCGCATGATCTCCGAGAAGTAGGGGTCTCTCTTGATGTAGCCGGGGCTGAAGAGTGAGACCAGGGCAATCGTGCCGTTGTGGACGGCGTGCGCATCCTGGTGCATCACGAAGGTTCCACGGCCGACCTCCCGAAACAGGATGCCGTCGCGAACCATGTCCTGAATCGCCCGGTTCATCGTCATCTGGCTCACGCGGAATCGCGCCGAAAGCTCGCGCTCCGAGGGCAGCTGATCGCCAGGGCCGATCCCCTGGGTATGGATCAGGTTCTCCAGGAACCGCCGGGCCTGTACGTACCGCGGCAGCGGACTCTCTTTATTTACTGTTGCAGACATGCTTAATCACTTTCGCAAGCGCCGACAGGAGACTCGACGTCCTTCAAAAGGCGAGGTTCACCAAATCGCATATACCTATCATATTTTGTTCTATAACAATGATTCCAGTTTCGGCCAAAACGATTTGCGCATATATGTCGCCTTAACGCGCATGGGCTTTCGCCGCAATCGGCCAAAGCCCTCTCATGCCTGCCCCTTCCGTGCGGTTCGGCCGGGTGAAAAGAAGGGCGTACACCATTCCAGTTTGCTCGGTTGGCCGGATATTTGCAGGCAAGCATAATGGAACCACTCCCACTGGGCTGGGCGCGTTTTCAGATCACAACAGCAAAGGAGTGACTTATGCGCATCTCTATTTGGGCAGCGCTCGCCGGATGTGCTCTTCTTTTTCCGGCGACCGGTCGTTGTGGTATTACGTTGATCACGGATTTCGACGGCAACGGGGTCCAACCGGCGGTGACCATTTTCCGGCAGCCAAGCTTCTCCGGAAGCACCGGCGGTTTCCTCGCGGCAACGCCAAACCTCGCCGCCACCTCCACCAGTCAGGCCAGCAGCGGAACGAAGTCGCTGAACGTGCAGTGGGCCTTCAAGGACACCGGCGTGAACGACTGGCTGCGCTTGACCACCAGCGGTTACAACCCGGTCATCGACGCGGGTGGCGCGCTGACGATGAAAGTTCTTCTGACCTCGAACGACCCGTTGCAGGTCTGCCTCGGGGTCCGCGAGCGGGTTTATACGTCTGATCCGCCGCTTGGCTCCATCGGCGCCGGATCGGGAAGCACGATCGAATGGGTCGGCGCAACCGGCAAGACCAGTGGCGCCCCGGTCTGCACCCATACGATCACGCCGGGCGCGTGGCAGGACCTGACATTCATCATCCCATCCGAGCCGATTTTCTCGTTCAATGCCGGAAACGGCGTCATCAATCCGACCTTCGGTAAGGTGGACCTCGAGCACCTGGCGTTCCGTATCCCGGGCGGCAGCGCTAACCCGGTGAACCTGTACATCGACGACATCCAGACTCGCAGCCTCGATACAATCCCCGAACCGGGCACGTTGGCCCTGCTCGTCACGGGCCTTCTGCCCCTGCTGGGGCTTCGCCGGCGCACCCGGTAGTCACAGGCACGATCAACAAACGCGTGAAGGCCGCGCCTCTCCCTGGGGGCCGGCCTTTTCGCAAGTAGACTGGCCCGCCGCAGGCCCGGTGTGGCCAAATGCGATCGCCTGTGCAAGAATGAAAGCATGCAGCGTAATCCCACCTTGAACCGGTGCGCGCCGGTCCTGCTCGCGTTCTTTGCGGTGGCCACGCCGGCCCGGTGCGGTCCCACTGCGGTCGGCGGATCCGTCGATGGGACGTGGACCCTTGCCGGCAGCCCGTATGTCTGCTCCACAACCGATCTCACGGTGGACTCGGGCCATTCCCTCTCGATCGACCCGGGTGTGGTGGTGCAGTTCGACACGAACCGCCGGATGCAGGTGGCCGGAACGTTGACCGCTCTGGGCGCCGCAGGCTCGCCGATAATCTTCACGTCCACCGCGCCGTCTCCGGTCGCGGGCGCGTGGAAACAGCTTCAATTCCTGAACACGGCCGCCGCGGCCCTCGACCATGTCGCCGTTCAGTGGGCGGGACAGGGAAGCGTCGCCGCCGTACAAATTGGAACCGCTTCGGCCCCCTCAGGCCCGCTCACCGTCACACTCACAAACTCCGCAATCGCCTCCTGCGCGGGATTCGGCCTGGCCATTGCCACAGACTCTCTGGCCAGGCACACCGTCACTATCTCTGGCACGTCAATTCACGGAGCGGGCAAAGGCGGCATCGATATTCAATCGGCGCTATTGACCGACGTCGTGAGCATCACGGGAAACGATCTCACTGCAAACTCGGGCCCTGCGGTGCAGGTGAAATCGCAGGCTTTGCCGGCCTTCAACTCCACCGCATCCGCCTTCTCCGGAAACCTGCCCGGCGATGTGTTCAGCCTCCCCGCGTTTCAAACGGTCTCTCAGAACGTCACACTCCAGCACGACCTCACCGTCCTGCCCGGGTCCGGCGGGGGCCCAACCGTGGCGTCGAACGTGACCTTGGCCGTACAACCCGGTGTCACCATGCGCTTTGATGCCAACCAGACCCTGAATGTATATGGCTCCCTCTCCGCCGCAGGCAGCGCTGTCGGCCCCGTCACCTTCACCGGAGTGAGTCCCCTCGCTGGGGCCTGGAACGGCATCTGGCTGCACGCCTTCGCTACCGGTAGTCTTTCGCGGGCGCAGGTCAATGGCGCGGGAGCGCAAGGCGGACCGGGTATACTGGCGGACGGAGCCACGCTTTCGGTCGCGGACTCGGATTTCGGCAATCTCCAGTGGCATGCGGTGGACTTCGAGGACACCGATACCCAGACACACACCCTGTCCGTTACGAGATGCACATTTCACAACGTGTCGAGCGGGGACACGGGTAATCCGGCCGCCGGAGTGCGGATCGGGCTCGCAAACCCGGGTGACGTCGCGGTGCTATCGGGCAACACCTTCACATCTGTCGATCGCGCGATTTCACTGGCGCCCGCCGCGCTGCCGGTATTCAACGCCGGGCCGAATGCCGTCGCGGGCAACTCCCCGGACGATACCGTCTGGGTGGACGGCGGCAGCATTCCGGATGGCGCCGCGATTTGGGAGCGCATCCAGGCGGCCGCCGATCTGATCGTGCCGGTCGTCGCGACGGTCACTTTCGAACCTGGATCGGGTCTCCGCATGGGATCCGGCGCAGCCTGTTCCGTATACGGGCGGCTCAACGTGTCGGGACAGCCGGGCTCGGTCGTCACCTTGGACGGAACGGGCGGCCTCGCTGGCGCCTGGGGCGGTCTGCAGTTCCAGCCGGGCTCCACTGGCACACTGACGTCCGCCGCGCTGTCCAACGGAGGGGCTAACGCCTCGGCGGAACTCAATGTGAACGGCGCCGGCGTTACAGCTGTCGGATGCGCATTCCTGAACGGTTCCGGCCCCGGGATCAAATTGTCCGGCTCGGTCGCGGTCACCGTCAAGGGCTCCCTTATCACGGGCAACGCGGGAAACGGAGTTGCGGACAACGCCTCCGGACCGCGGACCATTGGAGGCGCACTGGTCGACGGCAACGACCTCGTAGCGAATGGGGCGTTCGCGGATTCCGCCATGAATGACTGGCAGGAAGCCGTGGGGAACTACTGGGGCGCCGACTCCGGTCCCTACCATCCCACGCTCAATCCGCTGGGCTTGGGAGGCACCGTCAGCGATCACATCCATTTCTTGCCTTTCAGCGGGGCGCCGCGGACGCTTCCGGTGGCTCTTCTTGATCTGCTGACAGGGCCGGCCTCCGGAATCATCCCCATCAGCGGAACCGCCGCCAGTGCGCTTCTGGCGAATTGGACGCTCGAGTACGGTCCGGGTGATCCGCCGTCCTCCTATCACGTCTTCGCGCAGGGGACGGCTAATGTGGCCTCCGGCTTGATCGCCAACTGGAATACCGCCGGATTGAACTCGCGGCTGCGCTACTCCGTCCGCCTGACGGTTCAGGACGTGCTCGGCCGCGTGGCGCAGAGCGTTGTCGTGACCAAATCGCCGTACGGGGACATCTCGGGCAATGGCGAAGTGGACCTGCCGGATGCCGTTCTGGCGGCCAGGTTTGCGAGGGGGCGGGGCGTTCCCACAGCCGGCCAGTTACAGACCGGCGACGTCCGGCCCGCGGATAAGCCGGACGGCGCCATAACCGTCGCGGACGTCATCGCCATCTTGAAGACCGTTGCGGGGCTCTACGGAAACCTCCCCTGATGAAAAATCGGAGTGGCAAATGGTGAAACGGGGAAACGAGCGCCTATCGGCTCATTTCCCCGTTTCGTCATTTCCCATAGCCGCCCGTTAACTAGACCAGGGCCCTGAAGATGCCCATCGAGGCGGCGTGGCGGTGGCGCAATTTCTTGATGGCCCCGTGTTCAATCTGGCGGATGCGCTCTTTGGTGAGGTGGAAGTGCTTTCCCACCTCTTCCAACGTGTGAGTGCTTCCGTCCTGCAGGCCGAAGCGAAGCTCCACGATCTGCCGCTCGCGCGGATCCAGATCGCTCAGCAAATGCTCCACGCGATCCTGCAATTCCTCTTGAGGCACGTCTTCCGTTGTGCCTTTGTCAACCAGAATATCTCCCAGACTGGTGCTTTCACCTTCAACTAGCGGCGTCTCAAGGCTCACCGGCTCGTTGTTCAGCGGCAGAAGATCGTGGACCTGGTCCACGCTCATCGCGCTGGCGTTGGCCAATTCGTCTTCGGTAGGCTCTCTGCCCAGTAATTGAAAGAGGGTGTCGGAGGCGCGGCTCAGGCGCCGCACCTGGTTCACCACATTGTACGGAAGTCGAATGCTTCGGCTCTGTTCGGCCAGCGCACGGATGATGGCCTGGCGGATCCAGAGTGTAGCATACGTACTGAACCGTACCCCGCGCCGATAGTCGAATTTCTCCACGGCGCGCAGCAGGCCGATGTTGCCCTCTTGAATAAGGTCATCAAAAGGCAGGCTGTGTCCCCGGAATCGCTTGGCGATGCTGACAACCAGGCGGAAGTTCCCTTCCGCCAGAGCGACCTTGGCCGACTCGTCACCCAGTTCGATGCGTTTGGCGAGCACAATGACCTGGTCAGTGCTAAGCAGCGGAGCGCGTCCTGCGCGCTCCAGCCAGGTCTGTACCGTGTCGTCTACGCCCTTGGGCTCCGCGGCCTCCGCCGTCCTCTCCGTTACCAACTTCGGTTCTGTCAACGCTTCCAAGACTGTTCCCTCCATTGGGTTGTTTGGGACAAAACTGTCCCCTCGTCGGGGCACGAAATCGTGCCCTCGAAGTCGTTGAAACTGGATTGTTCCCGCGACGCATAGACATTAACCCAAGGTTAAGTCCATCGCGATTATACCAGTAAATCTGCCATTTGGCAATGATTGATTTTTTATATAGGCCTGAGGCCTGTTATCACCGGCTGCCCGACGCAATCGGTCACGGGTGACGTGTCGCCTCAATTCTATCACATGTAGACACGCCGGCGATATAGTACATTGGTCCCCGGTCACAGGACGAAGGTACTGTGTCTGCATGCCGGAGGAGAGTCGAATCAAATGCCCGTCGAAAACCACGAAGACGTAAGTCTCACAATTGGGGCCCGTACCTGGCTCGGCCCGTTTTGGGTCGCTACTCGGAACGGGCTTGTGATCGAGGTCGGGTTCGCCGCTGAAATGCCGCTGCAATATGCGCTAGACGACCCGCTGGGCCGTCGCGTTGCATCCGAAATTCACGAATTTCTGGAGGGCGATCGCCGCCGCTTCGATGTCCCCATCGACTGGACCGTCATGCCTCCCGCCTATTCGGCGATTCTCCGGGCGCTCTACGAAAATGTGTCATGGGGCGACTTCGTGACGTACGGAGAACTGGCGGCGATGGCCGGTTACCCTGGGGCGGCGAGGGCCGCGGGTACCGCCTGCCGTCACAATCCGTTTGCCGTGGTGGTGCCCGCCCACAGGGTCATCGCCGCCGGGGGGCGGATCGGCGGATTCGCTGGCCGGCCGGACCTCAAGCGTGCACTCCTCGCCCGCGAGGGCCTCGGCCCGTTCAAAGACTAATGGGCTGCGCGGCCACCCTGCACGGCTCAACAGGCGCCGTCTGCCGCCCCGTGATTTGACAACCCCGACGCCCGCACGGGTACCATGAGCCGGTATAGCCGCCAATCAACCTGTAAGGATCTGCTAGAACATGCCTAAAGTCACCTTTCTCGGCGCCGGTAGCACAGTATTCGCGAACACACTCATCGGCGACCTCCTGAGCTTCCCGGAATTTCGGGACAACCTCCATATCTCCCTGCACGACATTAACCAGGAACGTCTCTCCGTCAGTGAGCAGGTCGCCCATCAGATGGCGGCTACTTTGGGCGCAACGCCGACCATCACCGCCCATCTGGACCGGAGGGAGGCCCTCGATGGAGCCGGCTACGCTCTGAATATGATCCAGGTCGGCGGCTACGAACCGGCCACGGTAACGGATTTCGAAATCCCGAAGAAATACGGCCTGCGCCAGACCATCGCCGATACCCTCGGTATCGGAGGCATCATGCGCGCGGTTCGCACCATCCCCGTGATGCTGGAGTTCGCCGCCGATATGGAAGAGGTGTGCCCGGACGCCTGGCTGCTGAACTACACCAACCCGATGGCCATGTGCACGTGGGGCGTCAGCGAAGGCAGTAGTATCCGCACCGTGGGCCTCTGCCACAGTGTCTTCGGCACCGCCGGACAGCTTGCGGACAGGGCAGGGGTGCCTTTCGAGGAAGTGAACTACATCTGCGCCGGAATCAACCACATGTCGTTCTACTTGTCCTTCGAGCATAAAGGAGAGGATCTCTATCCCGCCATCAAGGGCACCATCGGCGACACCGAAAAGTGGAAATATGACCTCGTGCGCATGGAAGTTCTCCGCCGCCTCGGGTACGCAGTGACGGAGTCCAGCGAGCATTTTGCCGAGTACGTCCCGTGGTTCATAAAGCGTGACAACCCGGAACTGATTGAGGAATTGCAGATCCCGCTGGACGAATATCCGCGCCGCTGCCGCGACCAGATCGCCGGATGGAACGCCCTCCAGGCGAAATTGCTCGCCGGAGAAGAACTGGGTGAACATAACCGCAGCCGCGAATACGGCTCCTATATCATCAACAGCATCGAGACGGGCACGCCGCGGGTGGTGAATGCCAACGTGATGAACCACGGCCTCATCACCAACCTCCCGGAAAACTGCTGTGTGGAGGTGCCCTGCCTCGTGGACGGCAGCGGCGTTCAGCCCACCCAGATCGGCGACCTCCCGCGCCAGTGCGCCGCCGTCATTCGATCAAACGTCAACGTTCAGGAACTCACCGTGGCCGCCGTTCTGGAAAACGATCGCGAGAGCCTGTACCACGCCGCCATGATGGACCCGCACACCGCCGCGGAACTCGTGCCGGATCAGATCGTCGATCTTGTGGACGAGCTCATCGATGCGCATGGCGAATTCATCCCGGAAGGCTTGCGGTAGAGGAAAACAGGGAAATGGGGTCATGAGGAAATGGGGAAATACGTCGGCGCGTACCCCCATTTCCCCATTTCCTCGTTTCCCCATGGGGTAGGGGTACTAATGGCGACTCTCGGTAAACCAATAACGGAATCGATTCCGGACTCAATGCTCCGCGATCTGCTGGGCAGTGATTCGCCGTGGGCCGTGATCCTGTTCAATGATGAGGAACACACCTTCGACGATGTCGCCCACCAGTTGCAGAAAGCGATCGGGTGCAGCCTCGAGCGGGGATACGAATTCGCCAACACCGTGGATTCCGAAGGTCAGGCCCTCGTCTACCAGGGCGATCTGGAGCACTGCGAACGCGTCGCCACGATCCTCGAGGATATCCGCCTAAAGGTGAAACTCGAGGTACAGTGACCTGGCCGCCCACAAGACCCGCCTCACACCTCACGCCGAGATGTGTCGCTTCGCTCAACATGACAAACCTCACACCCTGTCATGCTGAGCGAAACGACGAATCTCATCGACAACAACCCCGAATCCGACGCAGAGGATGCGATTGATCGCCGGTGCCACGCGAACGATTGGAACGATTGTACCGGGGCGCTTTGCACTCTGCCTACTGCATTCTGCCTTCATCGTTCGTCGTTGCCGCCCCTCAGGCCAGGCCGTCGCGGAACTTGGGCTCGGCGGCGTGCGCCCCGTTGCAGAACGGCTTATTGTCGGATCTGCCGCACCGGCACAGCGTCAATCGGTTGCGAACCTCGTAGTTTGTACCATCCGAGCCAACGAGTTCGATCCCGCCGCGCACCCAGAGAGGTCCGCTGCATTTTTCCGCGGGATCCTCGACGACGCCGATTGATTGACTCAGCGAGGGCTCAATCGCTTCTCCGGTGGACTTGTCGATGGCGATCAGGCGTCCGGCGGGGCAATTGCCGGTCTGGCGGATGAGATTCGCCCTGGTCTGAGGGTCATCGCTTTCTTCCACCTGGTTCCATACGCGCCCGTTCGGGTCGCAGAAGCGGGCGAACGCGCACAGGACCTCGGCATCCGCGAGTTGCATCGTCGGTCCGTCCAGCACGTCTGCCTGCTCCATCACCGTCTCGAGGCTCGCGGTTTCCGTCCCGTCAAAGCCGATCTTCGCATGGGTACCGTCGCAGAACGGTTTGTTTCTTGATTCGCCGCAGCGGCAGAGGTGATACTCCCCCGAGACGGGTAATTCGCGGCGCTCAGCCCAGGTGATGGACTCGCCCCTGGCGTTTGTCTCGATGTCCAGCACGGTAAGCGGCGCGGGGCCGGATACCAGATAGGGACCGTCTTTGGCGATCGTGATCCTAACGGGTTCAGTCATTCGTTCTCCCCTTCCTATCGCGCGATTCGGGCGCCGCGTCGTGACGCGCTCCACACGAGGTGCGGCGTGGCGCCCGGTTCATCAAACAGGATGGACACTGCGGATTCGCGAACCATCCCTATCGCCCGACCGATGGTCTCAGCCCCGCCGGTGTGGGTGGCGTAACTGGCGGCATCGCCGGCTCCGGCGCCGGCTCGGCGCCCACGGGGGCCTTCAGGCGGGCCAGCGCGGCAAGCGCTTCCGGATTGGTGGCCTCGATGCGCGTAACGGCCTCGTATTCGTTTCGAGCGCCTATCAGAGAGTTCTGAGCCTCGTAGAGTTTCGCCAGCCCGAGATGGGCGGTCACACTGCGGTCGTCCTTGGCCAACACCTTCTTGTACTCGGCTTCCGCGCTCTTCTGGTCGCCGGCTTTCGCCAGCATATCCGCCAGCCCGGTGCGCGACAGGGCATCTTCCGGGCGCAGTGCGATCAGCGCCCTGTAAGCCTCCGCCGCCTCTGTCCAGTGGCCGCGCCCGCTGGCGTAAGTCGCAAAGGCTCTCGCGATCCCTTCGTTCTTCGGATACTTTTTCGCCAGCGCCTGGAACGTTCCGATACCGTTGGCGACGCTTTGCGGGTTGATTTTCGTCTCCGGAATGAGAACGCCATCCTTGCTCGCATAGGCGTCGCCGAGCTGAACATAAATGCTGGGATTCGGCAGGCCCTTCGCGGCGGCCTTGTTATACGCCGCAATGACCGTATCGATCATCCCGTTCCGCTGGGCCATCGGGACCAACTGCTGGCTTATGAACGTATCCCCGGGCTGCTTCGCCCAGACGTTGATGAGCGTGTTGACGGCCTCCGCGCTCTTGCCCGAGGCCTCCTGGACACGCGCGACGTCCGTCGCCCAGGAATTGTCGAATTTGTTCAGCGTTCCTACCTTGCGGTATGCGGCGATTGCCCCGGCGGTATCGCCTTTCTTTTCCAGCGCCTTCGCCAGGCCCGATTGCAGCGTCGCATCATTTGGAGCCTTAGCCACCAGCGCCTTGTATTCCTTGATGGACTCATCTGTCTTGCCGGCGTCCAGCAGCACGCGGGCGATCAGCGGCCTGTAAATGGTCGACTTGGGGTTCGCTTTGGCGGCCAGGCGATATTGCGCGACCGCTTCGTCCCATTTCTTCTGCACTTCCAGCATCCCGCCCGCCATCTGGTACGTAGCCTCGATATCCTTGGCTTTGGCGGGCGCCGACGCCAATTCCTTCAGGGCATCGTCAATCTTGTTCTGGCGCTGCAGCAATTGTGCCTGGCGGATGTACGGGGAGGCGATGTTGGGTTGTGCCTTCTTCGCCATGTCGTAAATCTTCTTCGCGTCATCCATCTTGGCCTGGTCGCGATATTGATCGCCGAGCGCCAGAAACGCCTCGACGTTCTTGGGCTCTTCCTTCGTCCAGGTGGTGAGTTCCTGGATTGCCTTGTCTGGCTGGCCGCCCTGGAAATAGAAGTTCGCGATATCGCGGTGTTTGCTCTTATCCTTGGCCAGCAGTGGCTTGAACAACGCTACCGCTTTATCCGTCTGTTTCTTGCCGGAGTAGAGGCTGGACAGCATGTTCAGGCTCATCTGATCGTTCGGCTTCACCTTGAGAAGGCGCTCGTAGTAGGGGATCGCTTCGTCAGGCTTCCCGCCGAACTGCGCGGCGATCGCCGCCGACTGCAGCGCGGACGTATTATTCGGATCCACGGCGAGCAGGCGCTTGTACGTTTCGTTCGCCTTGTCGTTCATTCCGGACCGCTGGTATGCGTAGGCCAGCATGCCGTAAGCCTGCTTGTTCCGTGGATCTTCTTTGAGTATCGATTCGTAGATCGCCGCCGCTTCCTTGCCCTTGTTCTCAAACACCAGGGCGCCGGCCAGGTTCATGCGCGCCGCCGCGCGGCGGTTGGTCCCGGGCGCCTCCAGCACCTTCCGAAAGCGTTTTTCCGCCTCCGGGTACCGCTTCTGGTTGTATGCCGCCACACCCACAGCGAAATTCGCTTCGGGATCGTTCGGGTGATCCTTCAGAATTTTGCTGAACATCGCCGAGGACTGTTTCGTCTCGCCCAACTGCGCCTGCAACCGGGCGACGTTCGTTGCCGCCACAGTGTTCGACGGGTCCAGCGCGACCACCTTCTGAAACTGCGCCAGCGCCTCGCGCGGTTTGTTCGATTTCGCGTACATCAGGCCCAGGCTGAACGCCACCTGCGGATCATTCGGCGAGGTCTTCGCGATGATGAGGAGCTCGCGCTTGAGGTCCTCGTTCCGGTTCTGCGAGGCGTAAAGCGTCGCCAGCGACCGGTGAAGCGGGATGAAATCCGGTCGAAGCAGAACCGCCACGCGGAATTGCTTTTCGGCGGCCGACCGGTTTCCAAGCGCGTATTCGACCTCGCCCAGGGCGGCCCGCGCCAGCGGATCCTTTGGCGCCGCCGCCACGGTCCGCCGCAGCAACGGAGCCGCGTCGCCCCACCGGTGCTGAAGCACATAGGTGTCCGCGAGCGCCCGCATCGCCATCGGGTTCTTGGGATCGATCGCCAAAGCTTTCTTCAGCATCGTCTCCGCGCGGCCAGGGTCGTTCTTAAGGCGGTAGATAACGCCCATATTGACCCAGGCGGGAGCCACCTTTGGAAACGCTGCTACGATCTGCTGGAACCCCTTCAGGGCTTCATCGTACCGCTTCGCCTGCATGGATTTCACCGCGCGCTCGAACTGGGCCTGGGCCGCCTTCGCCCGGGCTGTATCCGCAGCCGACGGTGTCTGAGCGCGAACAAAGCCCGCGAATGGCAGCAGCAACAGAAGTACGGCGAAAGCGCGCGGGGCGCGACGTATGTTCATGGTTGACCTTTCGGTGTGTGGTGTTCTGGGGGCCGAAACGAGGCCTCACGCTGAAATTATTAGGGTAACGGGCGCTCGCAGTCAATCCGGCGCGCCCTCGTCCCAACGACGGTCCGCCGAAGGCCATACAGCCGGGCGCTTCCGTGTCCGCCCTCCGGGCGCTCGTAAACGCACTCAAATGGAACCCAACCGCGTGAACATCGTCCCGTTTAGTGTCTGGTTGGGTCCTCGTCCTATAATGACGTCGGCGCCCATCTCCGGGCCGAACTCAAGGAGGACTCAATGCTCTTTAGATCTACCCTGCGCGCGGGCCTGGTTATGATAGCGATCGCGGCCCTCGCGCCCTGTCGACCCGCGGTTGCCGCCCCGTCCAAGGCGGCGAAGCCCCCCGCAAAACGTGCTGCAAAGGCCGCGCCCAAAAAGGTGGGCACGGCGGCCAAAACGCCCCCTGAGACTGTCAGCCGCCTCATCGCGGCGATGCGCCGGAGGGACAAGGAAGGCATCTCGGACGCGTTCAACTGGACGCGCTTCGCAGCCGAAATGAACAAGCTCATCCCGGATGGCAAAGGGCTTGATGCAGCGACCTACAAGACGCTCCTGGTCGAAACCCTCAACGTTGAGCCTGCCGTCAGCACCAATCTGCGGGTCGGCAAGGAAACTAAAAAGGGACCGGACACGGCGACGGTGGAAATGCGCCGGGTCTTCCCTGCCGGCAGTGGCAAGAGCGGACCAAACCAGATTCGGACCATTAACGTTCTGAGTCTCGGCAAGGAAAAGAACGGCCTGTGGAGGATCTTCCGTCTGGACTCAGCGGGCCAGCCCGTCCCGGCGCCCGCCTCCAAGCCGATGGTTCCGCGCGCCCCTCAAGGCATGGTCCCAGCCGCCGGCTCGGACAAGAAATAGCCTGGCGCGCGGTCTTCGCACTCTGCGGATAACCTCTCCCCGGAATCGGGTAGGCGGGGTCGTTACCGGCCCCGCCTCCCACACCACCCGGCATGCGGGTCCGCACCGGGCGGTTCACTCAGACTTAAGCGCGTGGTATCTCTCCGCGAGAGACGAGAATCCCATCTGGATGAGCTTGGCGTT